>QNYP01000172.1 GCA_003978675.1 Hydrogenothermus sp. | reverse complement strand
TTAAAACTGGTATATGCATAATTTCAGAAGTTGAAAACCATAAAAATGCATAAAATAAATAAAGCCCATAAAGCAGTAAAGCTACTGATAAAGCTTCCCATAAAATTTTCTAAAGAGGGAAAAATGTTCAGCATTTACAAAATTTTATGGGAAGCTTTATCAGTAGCTTTACTGCTTTATGGGCTTTATTTATTTTATGCATTTTTATGGTTTTCAACTTCTGAAATTATGCATATACCAGTTTTAACTGCCAAAATAATATCTGCAACAGTATCTTTAACTATACTTTTATACTCTACACTTAAATGGTTTAAGAAAAAACAAGAAGAGCTTAGACAATTAGAAGAACAAGAATAAGCGTAGAAATTTAATCTAAACCTTTAACTTTATCAAATGGAAGACCTAATTTCCTCATTATTTCTCTAACGTCATTCATATCCTCATCTGAATAAACTTCTATACCTTTGAAACCTATAGTAAGAAGCACGTCTCTTCCTTCTCTATTTAGGGAAAACAATGCCTGTTGTAAGTCTGTTTTTGTTTGAGCATCTAGCTTTGGACTGTAAGCAAATACATGAGGACTTGTTCTTTGTGTTTTTGCAAGTATTTTTATGTTACTTCTTATAAAAGGTCTTGCATTTTTTACAAATCTTTCTAAGCTACCTCCAGCATCAGCAAATCTTTTTATTATTGCTAAAGCTGTAACTTCATGAGGTCCATTTGTGTAAATAGCTGAATAATCTTTGCCATATACTAACCCGTTATCGTTTAAATAGGCGGCAACTAAGATTGTTGCTGACCATGCAGTTGGAGATGGAAAAACCAATTTTTTGCCTTTTAACTGGCTAACATGGTTTATAGATGAATCTTTCCTGACTATTATAACTCCCTGGTCTTTTCTTCCTTTTTCTTTAGCAAAAACCATATATCCTTGTAGATTATGTGCAACTACATAATGCATTGGGTTTATGTATACAAAATCATACTCTCCGTTGGAGAATTTCTTTATAAAAGCATCAAAAGTAAAATCTTCACTAACAATAACTTTTTTACCTAGTTTTTTTGATAGATAATCAGCTAGAACGTACCATCTTTTAACTTTTGTGGGGCCACTATCATGGGGACATATACCAAAAATAAGTGTATCTTTAGCATAAGAAAAAGAAAAAACTAAAAGAGTAATAAATATTATTAATCTCCAATTATCTATCATGGTCTATTAAATCCATAAGTTTAGATAAGCTAATTCTCATTCTTTCAAAGCTTGCCTGTAGCTTTCCAATTTCATCTGTTGAGGTTTGTTTTATTTCCCTAGAGATTTCTCCCATACTTATTTCTTCTGCGGATTTTGTTAATTCTTGTATAGGTTTAATAACAAGTCTGTTTAATAAAGCATTTAAGACAAGTATGATAACCAAGAATAAGACAGCCAAAATACTAACGAATAATAAAATAGTTTTTATATTCTCTTCTTTTATGTAAGAAATTGGAGAAGAAAATATAGCAGCAGCAATAATTTCATTTTCTTTATATCCTGTTCCTCTATTATCGTAGTATTTTTTCATAAATGATGGAGGATTTTGTCCATGGCAGGATAAACAACTTTTCTCAACTTTTATAGCTTTAACATAGTAATAAACAGGAATGTTATTAACATCAGGTTCTATAACAGAAATACTATCTCTTCCTGAAGATTTTAATTTATTTATAAGCTCATCATCTTTTTCATTAGATATAAAAAGTAAATTTGCAGGTCTTTGAGATGCTAGTTTAAGCTGTATAGGATACTTTGAATTCTTTGAAACTTTATCCATAAATTCATTAATTATCCCTGAAGGATTGTGTATTTTTCTTATATTGTCTATGTTGGAAAACTCTTTACTTAAGTTAGCATTATTCGTTAAAGAAGCTTCAAATAATGTTGAAATAGCATTCATTTCCTTGTTTAGAAGTTTCAGTTGTAAGTTTTCTAAATAAAAGTAGCTAAAAAAACTAAATACTAATATGGATACAATTCCAACAATTAAAGTTAAAAATGATATTTTGTATTTTAGGCTGGATTTCATTTTAGATAGCATAAATTGCCTCCAAATAGATTTTTTGCTTTTCTTTAAGCAAGAACTATGCCTTTTAAGAAATATTGAAAGTAAAAAAGGGTTAAATTTAAATTTTGTCCTAAAATGGACAATCTATTGAACCATATGGGGCAAATTATAACAGTTTCTTAGCTTCTTCTTTGGCTATTTTATCACAAAGTTCATTTTCTTTGTGTCCAGAGTGTCCTTTTACCCATATAGGATTAATTTTATGGATTTTTTTTAGTTTATAAAGCTCTTGCCACAGTTTTTTGTTTGCTATTTCCTTTTTTGAGCTATTTTCCAGTTGTTTTTTACCCAGTTTTCAATCCACTTTGAAATACCATCTATAACGTATTTAGAATCACAATAAAGCTCAACTTCACATGGCTCTTTCAATTTTTTTAGAGCTTCTAAAACTGCTGTTAGTTCCATTTCATTATTTGTTGTTTGCTTCTTTGAACCTTTTATTATTTTTTCTTTATTTTTATATCTTAAAATTGCGCACCATCCACCAGCACCTGGATTTCCAAGGCATGCTCCATCAGCAAAAATTTGAACTTTTTTTCACTAGTAATAACTCCTTATTATTTCAAATACAACTGGTATTTCTATAATTATTCTACCTTCTGGAGGAGGTTTAA
>QNYP01000064.1 GCA_003978675.1 Hydrogenothermus sp. | reverse complement strand
TTTTTATGTCCATGTTTTTAATTTTCCTCAAGTTAGCTTATAAAGCCTGTGTGCTATAATTTTAAAAGTTAAATATAAAATTAGCAAGGAGATAATAAACATTGATAGATAAAGATTTTACCCCTGAAGAAAAAAAAGCTACCCTTGGTCTTGCAGGTGTATTTTCTCTTAGAATGCTTGGATTATTTTTAGTTTTACCTGTTCTATCTATTTATGCTTCTAAATTTCCAGAAGCTACTTCATTTTTTGTTGGACTTGCTATAGGTGCGTATGGCTTAACCCAAGCATTTTTTCAAATTCCATATGGCCTTTTAAGTGATAAATATGGAAGAATCCCTATTTTGCTATTTTCAACTGTTATTTTTATCTTAGGTTCTTTCCTGTCTGCTTATGCATCTTATGAACAAAACATATATTTACTTATTTTAGGTAGATTTTTACAAGGTATGGGAGCTGTTTCTTCGGTAGTTATAGCATTAATTGCAGACCTTACAAGAGAAGAAATAAGAACGAGAGCAATGGCAACTATTGGGGCTTCTATAGGAATGGCTTTTGCCTTTGGTATGGTTTTAGGACCATGGATAGCGTCCCATTTTGGACTTGGAGGAGTTTTTGTTTTTACAGGAATTTTAGCTTTAATTTCTATTCCTTATATAATCTGGGGAATTCCTAGACCTAAACAGATTGTTCACCATGATGATGCAGAGTTTACAAGTTCTTATCTTGGAACGGTTTTAAGGGATAAAAACCTTTTAAAAATGGACTTTGGAATGTTTACTCTTCATATGGGTTTAACTGCTATGTTTACAGTTTCTCCAATAATTTTATCTAAGTTTATAGATGTTTCAAATATCTGGAAAATTTACCTTGTAATGTTTTTAGTTGGATTAACTATAATGGTTCCTTCTACTATAATTGCAGAAAAGAAAGGTCTAATTAAAGAAGTTAAGCTCACAGCAATAATAATACTTTTACTCTCATTTGGCCTATTTGCAGAGTTTGAAAGCTCTTTCGTTTTGTCAGTTTTAGCTGTAATTATATACTTTTCAGGATTTATGATGCTTGAACCTATAATGCCTTCATTAATGAGTAAATATGCTCCAAAACATTTAAAAGGAACTGCTTCTGGAGTATTTAATACCTCACAGTTTTTAGGAGCTTTTGTTGGTGGAGCGACTGCCGGAGCCTTAATGGGAATTAGTGAAAAGGCTGTATTTTTATTTTTAGGAGTTGTTACAATACTTTGGCTTTTTCTTGTTTTAACACTTGATATACCAAAGAAAAAAGCTTAATTTTAAAACTGTAAAGAAATTTTTGTGGATAAATTTATATGTTTTATATTGAAAGTGTAAAACCGGTCTATCCTATAAGTGAAAAGGAAAGACGAATAAAACTTTTAAAAAGATTAAAAAAAACTAAAATAAAAAAAGAGAAAGAAGGGGTAAAAATAAAAACCCCTACAGTTAAGCATATAGATATATTAGTATAGTCTAAAATGTCTCTTTAAGAATTTTTTCCAGGTTTCAGGAAGTTTATCTATTTCTTCTTGAGCTATTTTTCTAACCTGTTCTTCAATTCCTTTTATGTCTTTGGAAGTTCTTAACTTAACATCACAAACTTGAGGTTCTGTAATTGGCTTTCCTATCTGGCTAACAAGATATACATATGCTTCTTCAACTTCTTCAACTTCTTTTACAATTCTTTCCGCCATATCCATAGCAGCAGTATTGTAAATTTTTCCAATGTGAGAAACTGGATTTTTACCAGCAGCAGCTTCTAAACTCATAGGTCTATATGGAGTAATTAAACCGTTTACTCTGTTTCCTCTTCCTATTTCCCCATCGTCTCCTGCCTCTGCAGAAGTTCCAGTTACAGTTATATAAACAGACCCATTTTCTTCGTCATCAGCAGTATTTAAGAATACATCTACATGTTTATCTGTTAATTTTTGAGCAAGTGCATAAGCATAATTTTGGACAATTTCTTTTTTCTCAATGTAGTCTTTTAAATCTTTTACATATTTATCAACAAATGCCATGGCAATAGTTATTCTTATATTATCTCCATTTCTAACACCCATTATTTTTATATCTTCACCAACATATGGGTGGTCTTTTTTAAACTCTTTATTATTTTTTCAAGCTCATAAACGATTGTTTCAACATCATCAAAAGGAGCATGACCTGTTCCAAAAGATGTATCGTTAGCTAAAGGAATTTCCCCTTTTAACTGAAATCTTTCAAATAGTTCAACTAAATCTTTACTTCCCGGTTTTATTTTTGGATAGATAATTACATGATTTGCTATATCTAAATTTGGTATATTTTCTTTTAGCCATCTATGAGCTGTTTCAATTGCAAGTTCTTCAACAGGAAGTCTTTTTCCATTAAGCTCATTAATAGCTCTACCTGTAAGGTATATTTCTATAGGAGATATTATTTTCCCACCGCCAAACTGAGGGTCTGCTATTCCACCAATTAATAGAGCCTTGTCAACATTATGATGCATAATAGCACCACATTCTTTTATATAAAGCTCAGATAAGGCTATTGACAATTCTTCTCCAAGTGCATCACATATTGTGTCTGGATGTCCAGTTCCTTTTCTTTCTACAATTTCTACAGGTTGATCACTAACTTTAGGAAAATCCAAAGTTCCAATAGTAATGTTTGCCAATCTACTACCTCCAAAAATAAAACCGGGAAGTAAAGATTTAGTTGAACTATTTGAAAGATTTCAGTTAAAAGGGGAAATTCCTTTAGCTAACGATACATCTTTTGGAACAGGTCATGCTCCTTTTGATGATGTTGAAACAATCGTTTATGAGCTTGAAA
>QNYP01000068.1 GCA_003978675.1 Hydrogenothermus sp. | reverse complement strand
ATAGTTATTGCAAAAAACTTTGTGAATTTAATCATTTTTTCCCCTCCATTTATAAGAGCCTTTTTGATTCAACTTTCATACATCTATCAACGACTACATTATAACCTTCTTCATCTAACTGTTTTGCAACTTCTTCATTTACAGTTCCCAGTTAAAAGCTATGGATTTAATATGTTTTTTGTAAATCCTAAATATGCAGGAGAAGAAATACTGGGAGAAAAAGTTTATGCTTCCTTAGAAGAGATACCAGAAGAGATAGACATTGTAGATGTATTTAGAAGACCTGCAGATGTTAAATATACAGCTGAAGAAGCTAAGAAAAAAGGATTTAAAACTTTCTGGTTTCAGGGAACTGTAAATGAAGAAGTTGCAAAACAGTTAGATGAAGAAGGTTATAATGTAGTCGTTGATAGATGTATGAAAGTTGAATCAAAAAGGCTCTTATAAATGGAGGGGAAAAAATGATTAAATTCACAAAGTTTTTTGCAATAACTATGTTTTTCTTAATACTACTTAGTGTTGGTTCTATGTATGTGAGTATTCTAAATAGTGAAGGGGTTATAAGACCTCAGGCAGTTATATTTTACACTATTATTTTACTTGGATATTCGTTTACACTGTTTTATGTATGGAACAGGGAAAAACAAGTTGAAATATATCAACTTGAGTTAGAGAAGAAACTAGCTCTAGAAGAATTAGAAAATCATAAATCTAAGTTGGAAGAAATAAAAAAAGAATTTGATGAGTACAAAAAGAAAATAAAGGAGAGTTAGATGAATATAGATGAAAAAAAATTAAAGCAATCTGTTAGATTATTTTTAGAAGCTATAGGAGAAAATCCAGATAGAGAAGGTTTAAAAGAAACTCCAGATAGGATTGTTAGACTTTGGAAAGAATTCAAATCTTATGAAGATTTCAATATGACAATTTTTGAAGACATAGGAAACTACGATGAAATGGTAGTTGTTAGGGATATAAACTTTTACAGTTTATGTGAACACCATCTTCTCCCATTTTTTGGAAAAGCGCATATTGCATACATTCCCGATGGTAAAGTTTGTGGATTATCTAAGCTTGTTAGAGTAGTGAATAAATTTTCATACAGACCTCAAGTTCAAGAAAGGTTAACAGCAGAAATCGCAGAATATCTAGAAAAAGAATTAAATCCAAAAGGGGTAGCAGTTGTTTTAGAAGCAATTCACTTATGTATGGCTATGAGGGGAGTAAAAAACCCGTCTTCTTATACAGTAACAAGCAAGTTGACAGGTGTATTTAAAGAATGTGAAAAAACGAGAAATGAATTTCTAAATTTAATCAATTCAAATAAAAGTCTTTAATGGAAAAAATCAAAGTAATAGAAATTTTTTCATCTATAGAGGGTGAGGGTAGTTTAATAGGCTACCCTGTTACATTTATAAGACTTGAAGGTTGTAATTTAAGATGTGTATGGTGTGATACTAAATATTCCTATGATACTACTGATTATATGGAATTAACTTTAGATGAAATTTTATATACTATAAGAAACTATAAAAATAAAAAAGTTTGTATTACAGGAGGAGAACCTTTATTTAATGAAGGATTTGATATTCTACTTGAAACTCTATTGAAAGAAGAATTTTTCGTTATAGTAGAAACCAATGGAACACTATTTAGGGAAAGTATTGAAAATTTATATACAGTGTATAATAACCAGATACATATAGTATGCTCTCCTAAACCATTCAGTGATTATAAAGTTGATAGTAAATTAAAAAACTACATATCAGAAATTAAGCTTATTGTAGATGAGTTTCTAACCGAAGATATAGTAAAAAACTTCTTATCTTTTCCTGTTATCTTACAACCAGAAGGAAATAAAAAGAGATTTTTTCAAAAGGCTTTAGATATACAAAAATTGATTTTAGAAAAATATCAGCAAGAAGTAAGAGTTATTCCTCAAATACATAAAATATTTGACTTGAAATAAACATTTTACTATTTTTAAATTAGCAAAAAAATTTAAGTCAGGATAAAAGAATGAGCTTAGCTTTAAAATATCCTCCAAATTACACAGTAAAAGACTATAATAAATGGGAAGGAAAGTGGGAACTAATAGATGGCGTTCCTTATGCTCTAGCTTCTCCAAGTTTTTAGCATCAAAGAATAGTTGGAAAAATTTTTAGATATATTGACGAACAACTAGAAAATAACTGTTCAAAATGTAAAGTCGGTATAGATACAGATTATATTATTGACCAGCATACAGTTGTTAGGCCTGATGTTTTTATAGTCTGTAAAGATATAAAAAATAAGATATTAGAAGCACCTGCTGTCATTTTTGAAGTAGTTTTTGAAAGCACAGCTCAAAAAGATGAAAAACTAAAATTTGAACTTTATGAAAAAGAGGGAGTCAAGTTTCATAGAAAATTTTTCGCCTAAAACCCATTCTTGTTCGCCTTTGGCTCACCTAATTCAAAGAATTATTAAAAATGGGATACAGAAAGCACGGCGTAAGCCGTAAAAATCCTTTTAGCGTTTAATTTTCCGTTTTTTCTTAAAAGGCTTGCTTTTTTCGTTAAATTACCATAGGATAATCAAAAAATGGAAAGTCTAAAAGTAAAAAGAAGCTTAAGAATAGAGTTAAACAATATAGACCAAACAACACAGATAATATTAGGCTAT
>QNYP01000074.1 GCA_003978675.1 Hydrogenothermus sp. | reverse complement strand
GAAAGCTCAATAGGTTCAAATTCATTGATTGTTACTACTCCGGTAGCTTCATCTACAGTGTAGTTTGTGATGTAACCACCGATAGAAACTTCTCTGATAGGGGAAGGTTTCATTTTTGCCAGTGCTACAATTTTTTTCCTCTGCTTTGGGAATTCTTACATAAGCTATTAGTTCACCATTAACAACTTCAGTTTTAGCAACAACTCCTATAATGTGAGTTATACTTTCTCTGTGGTCAGCAAGCAGAGGCTTTCCTTTCAATTTTTCTGCTGTGAGTTTTACAGCATCAGAAGTAAAACTTGCGTCTGTGGGTTCATAATTTATAAGAGGTCTAAATACGGTGTTTTCAGAAAGTGCCACAAATGGAATTTCAATGTATTCATCTGTTTCTTTTAACTGATATTTTTGGTCAGTTTTTGCAACTAACTTTAAGTTCTTAATGGTGAACTAATAGCTTATGTAAGAATTCCCAAAGCAGAGGAAAAAATTGTAGCACTGGCAAAAATGAAACCTTCCCCTATCAGAGAAGTTTCTATCGGTGGTTACATCACAAACTACACTGTAGATGAAGCTACCGGAGTAGTAACAATCAATGAATTTGAACCTATTGAGCTTTCCCTTGTTTTACAAGGAGCAGAGCCAAATAACAGAAGATTAGATGCAAAAAAATCTAAGGAGGATTTAGATATGCAAGAAGAAATCAAAAAACTACTTGCAAAAAACACAGAGCTTGAGTCTCAGCTCAAACAAAAAGATGAGGAGATCCAAAACCTCAAAGCAAGCCTTGAGGAAAAAGAAAAGGAAATCCAGAAGCTTCAGGCTGAAAAGCTCCAGATTGAACTATCTGCTTATAAAACTGAAAAGCTATCTGAGGTTCCTGAAGAAGTAAGAGAACTTTTAAAAGCAAGCCTTGAAGTAGCAAAGACAAAAGAAGAAGTTGATAAGCTAACAGCAACCTTCAAAGAAAAGCTTCCAAAAATGCAGGCTGGCTTTACTATCCCAAATCCAAACGACAACACAAAAACAGTAGACAATCCATTTATAACCTATTAAAGGAGGAATAGAAAATGCTTAGGTATGATAGAGACGACAGAGTTTTAATTAAAAACACAGGAACTTCCGACATAGCTGCAAATTCTCTTGTAAAAGTTGGAAACTGGGTGGGAGTTGCTTATACAGATATTCCAGCAGGACAAGAAGGAATAATTATGACAAGAGGTGTTTTTGAACTTCCTGTAGCAGACCCTACTGTTGCAATAGCATCAGGAGATTTACTCCAATACGATGGAAACGGTGGTGTAAAACCTTACGATTCTACTGATACCGCCAACCCCAAAATAGGAAAAGCTTTTGCAGAAAAGATAGCAGGTGAAACAACCGTTTTAGTAACACTTATGCCAGAGCTTTATTAAAAACAATAAGGAGGTTAAATAAAAAATGGGAATATTAATTAAAGGTAAAGTTCAAGCAGCAGCTATACTTTCTGACCCAAAACTACAGGCTCAGTTTATAGATGCTGTAGATAGTTATATGAAGGCTGGTCTTTATGGTCCCGACGGTCTTCCTGTTCCAAGGGAACAGGGTATAAAACTTCTCCAGCAAAAACTTCAAGCTGCAACACAGATGCCTCCAGAGGCAATGAAACCACCTAAACCTGTGGTAGTTAATATTGATGAGGATGTGGTTCCTGAATACGATGATAGATGGATGAAGATATTTAAAACTGTTGAGTCTACATCTGACTCAGAAACATACGAATCTGGACAACAGTCTATTTCATTTGAAGAACTAAAACCCGGTGGAAGTATAAAATTCACACACGCTGCATCTGTAAAAACAGTAACAGTTAAAAATATTACCTATGCAGCAGGGGTAGGACTCCTCAGAACCTGGTTTGAGGATAACAAATGGTGGAAAATTGAGGATGTTACAAGAAAAGCTAAAGAACAAGCTGTAGTTGATAAAGCTTCCGCTATGTTCGCACTTATAAAAAATACAAACTATGACACTGTGGCTTATTCTACATCTTTGATAAAAACACTGAACACCGCATGGGCTAAGCTTCTAAGAAAACTCAAAAAAGACAGTATTAGAAAACCAGTTGTTATAGCACCAGTAGAGGTTGCAGCGGAACTTATTCAGGCTAAAAAAGACTCCACTGTAGCAGGACAGAGAGGAGAAAGACTTACATTTGATTTTGACATAATAGATACAGTTCACTACGACCCTACTGGACCAGTTGACCTTGTAATTCCTAAAAAAGACCAGTATTACCAGCACAGACAAAGCCTTCAGGTTGACAGAGATTTTGACATAGGTACACAAGAAATAAAACTTGCATATACAGAAAGATACAATGGTGTAGTTCTCTCTAACAAATACGGAATTAGGATCACACTATAATAGAGGGCTTTGCCCTCTTCTTTGAGGTTTCCTATGGCTATTGATAAAACAGCTCTTGTTCAGAAAGCTTTAATCAGACTTCCATTTGCAGATCAGACAACAGCTGAAAACCTTGCAGATGAATTTTTGAACGAACCCACAGAAAAAATAGCCCTTTAT
>QNYP01000075.1 GCA_003978675.1 Hydrogenothermus sp. | reverse complement strand
TAAAGGGGGTTTTACAAATGAAGTATATTATGGTTTTAATAACAGTTCCAGATTTTGATATAGGTAAAAAAATTGCAAAAAATCTTGTAGAAGAAAAATTAGCAGCCTGTGTAAACATAACAAAATCAGAAGTTAATTCTATTTACTATTGGCAAGGTAATATTGAAGATGATACAGAAAATCTACTAATAATAAAAACCAGAGAGGATAAATTTGAAAACTTAGTAAAGAAGGTAAAAGAATTACATCCTTATACTGTTCCTGAAATTATTGCAATGCCTATTATTATGGGCTTTGAAGATTATTTAACCTGGATAGATGAAACTTTAGATAGAGATTAGCTTATAGTAAGCAACAAAAACAACACTTGCAAATATTAGTGCATCTATCCTATCTAGGATACCTCCATGTCCCGGTATTAGGTTTGAGCTATCTTTTTTTCCTACCTGTCTTTTTATAAAACTTTCAAATAAATCTCCAATTTGCATTATAACTGAAGCTATAACTATGGCTGGTAAGGCTTCTATATGATTAAAATAATAAGCAGTAGGTATTCCAAAGACAAGCGAGCCAGCAATGCTACCTATTGCTCCTTCAACTGTTTTTTTAGGAGATATTCTTGGAGCTATTTTTCTTTTTCCTAAAAATTTACCTATTACATATGCCGTAGTATCTCCAGCCCATACCGTAGCAAAAAGAACAAATAGTAAATATTTATCCATCTCAAATAAAATAGCTATTGTAGAAATAAAAAAAACTGTATAGATAAGGGTAAAGATATAAAAAGATAAATCTTCTAATTTCCAGCTTTTAATTGATTTAAAAAATGAATATAAGAATATCAAAACTAAAGCTATATAAATATTAAAAAACAAAAAAATACTAGAAGAAAAAAAACCTATAACTGATAGTTCAATAGGATTTATAGTTTCAGATTTAACTTTTAGTAAATTCCCTATTTCATAAGTTGCCAGAGATACAATGAAAGCAGTTATCAGAAAAAATAAAAACTTATTTACATATAAAATACCAAACACAACAACTGTTCCAAGGATTAAAGCAGAAACAAGCCTTACTAAAAAATCCTTCATTTTGAAACTACTTTACCAAATCTTCTTTCTCGTGATTGATAATCATATATTGCTTTTAAAAACTCTTCTTCATCAAAATCTGGCCACAGGGTAGAAGTAAAATAAAGTTCAGTATACGCTAACTGCCAGAGCATAAAATTAGAAATTCTCTGTTCTCCACTGGTTCTTATTAATAAATCTGGTTCTGGAACATCTGGCAAATAAAGGAAATTTTTAAAGTCTTTTTCTGTTATATGTTTCTTTCCTGAAGATATTATTTTATTTACAGCATCTGTAATTTCAGCTTTTCCACTGTAGTTTAATGCAACTATAAAAGTCATACCATCACAATGTTTAGTCTTTTCTTCTCCTTCCTCAATAGTTTTTAAAATCATATCTGGAAGATTATCTCTTCTTCCCATAAATTTTAGTTTTATATTTTCTTCTATTAGTTTCGGAACCTTAGTATTTATATATTCAACCAAAAGGGACATTATAGCTTCTACTTCTTCTTTTGGTCTTTGCCAATTTTCTGTTGAAAAAGCAAAAACTGTTAAATACTCTATTCCCAAGTTATTGGCAATTCTTATTGTTTTTTCTACAGCTTTTGCACCTTCTCTATGTCCATATATTCTTGGTAGCCCCCTAAGTTTAGCCCACCTCCCATTTCCATCCATAATTATTGCTACATGTTTGGGAAGTTTTTCTTTATCTATATTTTCAAACATTACAATCCCCTTAACTTCCTTTTAGCAACGAGGGCTTCTTCTGATTTTGGATATTTATTTATTAGTTTCTTCAAAACTTTTCTGGCATCATCATTTTTATTTAATTTTATGTATGAATATGCAAGCTTAAGCATAGCTATAGGCTCTTTGTTGCAATCTTTTAGTTTTCCTTCTTCACATAAAGAAATAAGTTTTGAAAATTCTTCAACGGCTTTATTATACTTTCCTTTAGAATAATAAATCTGTCCTATCCAAAACATTGCATTATCATAAAGAGGACTATTACTAAAGTTTTCTAAGAATTTTTTAAACATATCCTCTGCTTCTTCAAATCGACCTTGATAATAGAAATCTAAAGCTTGATTATAAATTTCTTCAGGAGATTTTGGGGTTTTTACTAACTCTTCCCCTTCTAGAGGAGGATTTGAAGGAGGCTTATAAGACGTTTTTAACTTTTCTATATCTATTGAATTTTTTGAAACTATATTTGAAAGTTCATCTAACCTACTTGCTAAATCTTGAGTATCTTGCTTAACCTTAGATTGTTCCTGTTTTATTTGTGCCAATTCTTTTTTTATATCAAGTATTTGTTTTTCAAGTGCATTAACTTCTTCTTTTTTTACACATGAAATAAAAGCTAACCCAATAATAGGAATAATTACAAATTTTCTCATGGTTTCTCCCCTTAGCTTTTTAGAAATACATATGCTATAAAAAAAGAATTGGCACAAATAAAACAGGAACAATCTAAGGTTAAGCAAGATACTCAAGATTTAGCAAGTAGGTTAGATGAACTTTCAAATAT
>QNYP01000076.1 GCA_003978675.1 Hydrogenothermus sp. | reverse complement strand
ACCAAAGTGGTAAGGACTCACGGAATACTTTTAAGCCTTTGCTTCTACGGGATTTTATCCCTCCACAAAGGCAAAGCAAAATTTAAAAAATTAAGTAATACAATACGGTCTTTGGAAAGACCATTGTTAACATTCTATTACATTTTTAATTAATTTCAAGAGGAGGTATAGTTTGCTGAGTTTAATAGCATTTTTAATAATGCTTGGAGTCTTAATTACCATACATGAATTTGGACACTTTTTATTTGCAAAGATGTTTGGTGTAAAAGTTGAAGTATTTTCAATTGGATTTGGTAAACCTATCGTTCAGTGGAAAAAAGGAGAAACCGTATATCAAATTGCCCTTATTCCTCTTGGTGGATATGTAAAGATGTATGGCGAAGATAGTATGACAGAGCCAGTTCAAGGTGAAATTGACAAAAATGCTTTTAATGACCCTCGTTCTTTTCACTCAAAACCAAGATGGCAAAAAATCCTTATAGCTTTTGCAGGACCTTTGTTTAATATTGTTTTAGCTTTAATACTTTTTGCTACTGCTTATATGATAGGTATAGAAGAACCAGCTTATATGGAAAAACCAGTTGTTATTGGTTATGTTCAACCTAACAGCTACGCAGAAAAAGCAGGATTTAAACCTAAAGATAAAGTTTTAATGGTAGATGGAAAGCCTGTTAAAAACTGGAAAGAGTTTACCCTTGCAATTGGTTTAAAAGCAGGAAAAACTGCAAAAGTTTTAGTTGATAGAAATGGAAAAAAAGTAGCCTTATCTGTTAGTGTTCCAGAAAATATAACTAAAGATAGCCTTGGAGTAGCCCCTGTTTTACCTGTAATTATAGGGAAAATATTACCAGATACTCCTGCAGAAAAAGCAGGTTTAAGAGAGGGAGATGAAATAATAGCTGTAAATGGTAAGCCTATAAATGGTTGGTTTGATTTTGTAAAAATCATATCCTCTATAAAAGAACCAAAACCCTTAACTTTATTGGTAAAAAGGGAAAATAAAACTTTTTCTGTAAGAATTACACCAAAATATAACGAAAGACTCAAAAAATATATAGTAGGAATTGCTCCAAAATTTGAAACAAAACTTGTTAAATATCCGTTTTTTGAAGCACTAGAAAAAGCATACGATAAGATGGTTGAACTAACAGTTGCAATTGGAAAGGTAATAAAAGGACTAATAACAGGAGAAGTTTCGTTTAAAACACTAGGAGGACCAATTTCAATAGCCCAGTTTTCAGGGCAAGCACTAGAAGCAGGAATTGCAACTTACCTGTTTGCGATGGCTTTTATATCATTACAACTTGGATATTTAAATCTTTTACCAATACCTGTTTTAGACGGTGGATTAATTGCAATACTTTTATTAGAAAGCATTATAAGAAGACCTTTACCAGACAAAGCAAAGGAGTATTTATCTTATTTAGGTTTTGCATTACTTGGAACACTAATGATATATGTCATTTTTAATGATATTTTAAGAGTTTTACAATAGAAATATATAAAATTATATTTTCATTATATGAGGTGGATTGATGGCAAAAACAAGAGTAGGAATTATCGTTTTAAGTGGGACTCTGGACAAAGTTTTACCAGCATTTATGCTTGGAACTACCGCTGCCTCTATGGGAATGGAAGTTGGAATGTTCTTTAGCTTTTATGGAATCAATGTTTTACACAAAGAAAATATTAAGAAAATTAAAGTATCTCCAATTGGAAATCCTGCTATGCCAATGCCAGTACCTGTTCCACAAATTTTAACAATTATGCCCGGTATGATGGATTTTGCTACAAATATGATGAAAGGTATGATGGAAAAACATAAGGTTCCATCTTTAGAAAACTTAATAGAAAGTGCTAAAGCGTTAGATGTAAAACTATATCCATGTAATACAGCTATGCAACTATTTGGATTTAAAGAAGAGGATTTAATTGAAGGTGTAGAAAAACCAGTAGGAGCTGCAACATTTTTAAACTTTGTAAATCAAGCAGATAAACCAATTGTTATGAATTTTTAAAAATCTGGGGAGGAAGGGGGCGTTTCTTTCTTTTTTCTAAAATAAAAATTAAGGCAAAAAAACTTAAAAGGAATAATACTATTACAAAGTTTTTATATGAAACCCAAAATGTATTTTCTTTAGAGGTGAATACTTCTCCTATTAATATCTGTTTTTTAAACAATTCAGAAACCTTTTCAAACTTACCATTTGGGGCAATTATAGCTGAAAATCCTGTGTTTGTAGCCCTTATTAAGTATCTTCCAGTTTCAACTGCTCTTACTCTTGCCATTTCTAAATGCTGAAAGGGAGCAGATGTTTTTCCAAACCAAGCATCATTTGACACATTAACAATTAGATTAGCATTTTTAGCAAAATTTGCCACAAAATTTGGAAAAATAGCTTCAAAACATATTAAGGTAGCAATAGATAAGCCTTTATGTTTAAGAAGATTAGTTTTTTGTCCTGGAGAAAAATCATATCCTTGTAAATATGGGAAAATTTTACTAAAAATTATGAATGGAAAAGGCGTATATTCTCCATTCATAATTTTTAGTAAAATTTTCCCATATTTACAAGGATATGATTTTTCTCCAGGACAAAAAACTAATCTTCTTAAACATAAAGGCTTATCTATTGCTACCTTAATATG
>QNYP01000077.1 GCA_003978675.1 Hydrogenothermus sp. | reverse complement strand
GAAAGAAAGTATTGGTTATAGATGTAGACCCCCAAGCTTCACAAACATATTTATTTGGTATTGACCAGGATGAAGTTGTTGATGGAGAGTATGCAAAGCATTCTATATTCAATATTTATCAAAATGAGGAATGCATTCCATATAGCTATAATGAAAATCTTGATGTAGTTTTTGCTTCAAGGATATTGCAAGAAGGAGTGGAGAGTAGAATTAGACCAGGAGTGGAACTTGTATTAAATAGATGGATAGTGAAGCAGAAATTAAGAGATAAATATGATTTTATATTTATAGATCCTCCATCCAATAAAGGAATTCTTATGATTTCAACAATTCTTGCAAGTGATTATGTGCTTATACCTCAAAGATTGACTTTGCTTGATGAAACTGGGACTATAGAACTGTTTCTTGAAATGTCTAATCAGGCAGAACTAAGAGGGAAGGAAATGAAGGTATTGGGACTTGTGCCAATGTTTTTTGATAAAAGAAGTAAACTTTATAGAGAAAAACTTATAAAACTTAGGGATGAAATAAAATCTTTTGTTTCTGATGATGAGTTTTTATCTATAGAAAAAGAAGATGTGTTTTTTAGTCCTATAAGACAGCTTTCAGTTTGGGCTAAAGCTCAAGAAGAACAGATGCCACTTAGAGATTATATCTTGAATAAAGAAAGAACATATATGTCTGTATTGGAAGAAATTAAAAAGATTGCTATCGAAATTTTGGATTTAACTAATTAAGAGAATTAAGAGAAAAATTTCTCTTAAAAATTGATAAAAATTGAGGAGGATGATAATGGCATTATTTAAAAATAAAAAATTATCTGAAAGAAAAAAGAATACCTTAAAAGCTGGAGGAGAACATTTAGCAAAGTTAGACGAAGTTATAAAAAATCTTGAAGAAATTATGGGAATAGAGCCTGTATTAATAGATATAGACATTATAGATAATCCTAAGTTTCACGATAGGACCTACATTGACCTTGAGGCTCTGGAGGAGTTGAAAGAAAACATAAAACAATATGGCTTAATAGAACCAATAGTTGTAAGGAAAAAAGGGCAAAGATATGAAAGAATAGCAGGTTTTAGAAGATTGCAAGCTATTAAAAAACTGTATGAGGAAACAAAGGATGATAAATGGAAAAAGATACCAGCTGTAGTTTTAGATGTAGATGATGACACAGCTATAGCAATAATGCTTTCTGAGAATATACATAGGGAAGATTTATCTGATTATGACAAAGTTGTATCTGTATTACAGCTAATTGAATATAAACTTGGTATGTCTGAAGCTGATGTGAAAAAATTCTTTAATAAACTTACCAATAAACAGTCTGGTTTGGTAAAAGAAGAGATTACAGAAGAAGAAATAAAAACACTTAAGGATTTGGAACAGCTTCTTGCTTATTTTAAGATAAGGAACTGGAAGACATTTAGAAAGATGCTTACTCTTTTAGATATACCAGAGTTTTTAAAAGAAATTATTAGGGATAACAAATTACCTTACTATGTAGCAATAGAGCTAAAGAAGTTAAAAGATGAGAAATTAATTAGAGAACTGGTTAACAAGATAATAGAAGAAAATCTAACATTTGAAGAAGTTAAGCAACTTGTAAAGCAATATAGAAAAGAAGAAGCTAAAGATAATGTGTTTCCATATCAATCATTGAATAAGTCATTAAGGCAAAAATGGAAAAGGTTGCCTGAAGATAAAAAGAAACAAATTGATGAGTTGATGAAGAAAATAGAAGATATATTGAAAGGTGTTTGAGTATATTCTATTTAGTATTTCAATTTTTTAGGAGGGTTTTTAAATGAAACAAATCTGGATTGATTGTTCAAAAGGTAATGCTAATTGTTGTAAAAATAATCTGGTAGAGTTGTCTATAAATGAATTTAAATTTTTATACGACAAAGCACCTATTGTTATTATGGTTAAGGCATTTCCGAAAGATGGTTTAAAAGAAATAGATAAAACTTTTTTTGAATATAAAGGAATATATTTTTACTTAAATTTTGCAATGCTTATAGAACCCCGATGTAAGTTTTTGGAAGATAGCAAATGTTCTATTTATGAAGATAGACCAGGTATGTGTAAAATTTTTCCAGTTTTTGGATATGATGAAAAGACAGAAAAAGGTGTTATTCGTATAGATTTTTGTGAAGCTTGTGGAGAAGGTTGTCTAAATAATAATGGAGAAGGTTTTTTACTTGTTGATAATAACCAATTATCAAAATCTATAGAGGACGAATTGAAAGGATTTTTTAAAGAATTAGATAGAAGCAGATTTTTACTTAAAACTAAAGTTTTTGATAGATTGGTTAGAAATATAAAAACAAAGTATCCAAATGAATTCAAATCTATCTTGGTAGAAACTATAAATGCTAATAAAAAGAATGAAGATTTATGGCTTTCTCCAGTTGACCCTAAACTTTTTCCTATTGTGGAAAAATTCTTAATAAAGGAAGATTTAAGTCCTAAAGTGTTTAAGAATGTTCAGCTTGGTTTTTTAAGAGAAATTTATGCCTGAATGAATTTTGAAATATCAGTTATATCTAAATTAAACAAATAAATAGCGAACATAAGCCCAATAAAATCCCTATAAGGGAGTGTCTAAATAACTGTGTAAATTCTACCATAGCTTAAATCCTGCCCTCAAATAAAATAGAAAGCTGGC
>QNYP01000078.1 GCA_003978675.1 Hydrogenothermus sp. | reverse complement strand
TAACACTTAAATCTAATATTTTCTTATTTACCTCATATGCTTCCTCATAAGATAGGTCTTTTGCTTTATCTTTGCCTACACCTACTTTTTTCAAGAACTCTATCATTTACTCACCATAAAGTTCTTGAAAAAAGTAGGTGTAGGCAAAGATAAAGCAAAAGACCTATCTTATGAGGAAGCATATGAGGTAAATAAGAAAATATTAGATTTAAGTGTTACAGATATTCAGATAGGGGCATTTTGGTCTGCTTTAAGAATGAAACATTCTACATTAGAGGAACTGTCTGCATTCTTAGATTCCCTAAAAGAAGAAACCAATTTTATTGAAACAGGGGATTTGATTCCTATTGATGTAGCTATTGGATATGATGGAAAAAATAGAAGTATCCACATACTACCATGTGCTATTTTTATATCAGCGGGGGCAGGAGCTAAAATTGTTGGACATGGAGCTTCAAATATTCCTTCTAAGTTTGGTATTACTTACCATGAAATATTAAATGCTATGGGGTGTTCCTATCTTTCTTTTGCAGACGATATCTTGAAGTCTTTAGAACTTTCTGGATTTGCTTTTTATCATCAAAAGTTTTTAAATCCAAAACTATATAGATTACTTCCTAAAAGACAAGAATATGGACTTAGAAGTTATTTAAATACTGTAGAAAAATTATTAAATCCATTTAAAACAACAAAAGTTTTAATAGGAGTTGCTCATTCTAATTTTATAGATAAATATATACAACTTGCATTTTATAGTGGGTTTAAAGATATATTTGTTGTAAAAGGATTAGAAGGAGGTATTGAACCATTTCCAAATAAGGAAACAAAGGTTTACACTAGTAAAATATTTTCTATATCTATTGTTCCTAGAGATTTAAAAGAAAAAGTAGATTTATCTAAAAATTTATCTGTAGAAGAAAATGCAAAACTTTGCTTATCTATACTTAAAAATGAGGATAATCCTTTTAAGGATTGGGCTATAATAACTGCAGGTCTTATAATATATGCCTATGGTTTAGAAAGTGATATTTCCAAAGCAACTAAGCTTGCAGAGGAAAGTTTAAAAACAGGTTCAGCATTGGAAAGTTTTGAAATATACAAATCCTTATCTTCTAAAGCTACTTTTTAAGGGGGATTTTGTATTTTTCTATTCTGTATCTTACTTGTCTAGGTGTCATACCTAGTATTTGTGCTGCTTTTTTTATTACATAACCACTTTCTTCAAGTGCTTTTATAATGGCTTCTTTTTCTAATTGCTCTACAGTTTTGGGAAGTTGTTTTTCTACGATTTTTTCATTTTTAATTAATATTTCTTTGTTTGGTTTCTCTAACATTTTATTTTTTAAATCAGATGGCAAGTCTTTTACATCTAAAACTGGTGATTTGGCTAAAATAACCATTCTTTCTATAGTATTTTGAAGTTGCCTAACATTTCCTGGCCATTGGTATTGAATAAATAAGTCTATAAGCTTTTTAGATATTGTTAACTTTTTACCATAGGTTTTATTGAATTTATCTAGAAAATAGTAAACTAAGACAGGTATATCTTCTTTTCTTTCTCTTAGTGGTGGTATGTGAATAGGAATTACATTTAATCTATAGTATAAGTCTTCTCTAAATGTTCCCTCTACAACCATTCTTTCAAGGTCTTTATTTGTTGCTGCAATAATTCTAACATCTACTTTTATTGGTGAGCTTGAACCTAGTCTTTCTATTTCTTTTTCTTGTAGCACTCTTAATATTTTTGCTTGGAGGGATAATGGCATATCTCCTATTTCATCTAAGAATATACTTCCACCATTTGCTAATTCAAATTTGCCTTTTTTTGTTTTATTTGCTCCTGTAAATGCCCCTTTTTCATATCCAAATAGTTCACTTTCTAGTAAATCTTCAGGAATAGCTGCACAGTTTATTTTTATAAATGGTTTATCAGCTCTATCTGATAACTGATGTATTGCTTTTGCAAAAACTTCTTTTCCTACTCCACTTTCTCCTGTAATTAATACTGTTGCAGGAGTATTTGCTATATTTTTAATAGTTTCGATAATTTCTAATATTTTAGGGCTTTTTGCTACAATTCCTTCTACTTCTGTTTTTGAAACAATTGCATTAAGCTGATTTTGTAGGTAATTCTTTTCTTCTTCTATTTTTCTTTTTTCTTCTTCAAAATCTAAATATAGTTTTAAGTAGCTTCCTAGTATATTTGCTATCATTGTTAAAAATTCTGTATGTATGTTTATAGGTTCTTTTGGAGTATATTCCTTGTCTACTGCTAAAACTCCAATAACTTTTTCTTTTATTTTTATTGGAACTGCTATGAATGTAAATTTCTCTCCATTTTTATCTAAATTTCTATTTAGTTTATTTAGGAATTGTTTTTCTTTTGATACATCAGGTATAACTATAGGAACACCGTATTTCCAAACTTTTCCTGTAATTCCTTCTCCTTTAGAATATGTTAAATCTAAGCCTCCAATATTTTCTAATTTTCCTGTAATTGGATTTTCAAGATTTACAAAAACATGTTTATATCCTAAGTATGAAATAAGCAAATTGACGATATATTCAAGGTTCTTTTTTATATCCTGTGAAGATGACAAAGCTTTACTTATGTTGTAAAATACAGCTATCTGTAATTTACAACATAAGTAAAGCTTTGTCATCTTCACAGGATATAAAAAAGAACCTTGAATATA
>QNYP01000079.1 GCA_003978675.1 Hydrogenothermus sp. | reverse complement strand
AATATGTTTTTTTAAAAAAAATATAGCTTTTTTTATGTTTTCTATTTTATTTCATACATTAGAACCAAGTACTAAAAAAATTTTGTGCATTACTTAGTTCTAATGTAGGAAATAAAATAGAAAACATAAAAAAAGCTATATTTTTTTTAAAAAAACATATTACTGATATACAGGTTGCTCCTTTTTATGTTTCAAAAGCTGTGGGATATGAGAATCAAGAAGATTTTATAAATACAGTCTTGAAAGGATACACAGTTTTAAGCCCTCTAGAGCTTTTAGATTTTACAAAGAGTATAGAAAAAGAGATTGGAAGGGTTTACAGATTTCATTGGGGACCCAGGGAAATAGATATTGATATTCTCTTTTTTGATGATTTAGTGGTAGATATAGAAAATCTTAAAATTCCACATCCGAGACTTCACGAAAGGGACTTTGTTTTGCTTCCGTTGAAAGATTTAGATGAGAACTTTATTCATCCGATTTTTAATAAAACTGTGAAAGAATTGATAAAAGATTTAAAAATGAAAAGTATTATAGATAAGTTGGATTAATGGTGGCCAAGGGCGGAATCGAACCGCCGACACCGCGGTTTTCAGCCGCGTGCTCTACCAACTGAGCTACCTGGCCACACATTTATATTATATATCTGCCTTATATATCTGTAAAGTGGTGCGAGAGGCGGGAATCGAACCCGCACGGCCTTGCGGCCAAGGGATTTTAAGTCCCTCGCGTCTGCCAGTTCCGCCACTCTCGCAAACAGGGAATAATATTATATGCATAAAATTAATTTAAATCAAGATACATAGCTTCCATTTTTTACATTTTTATCAACTGTTAAAACAGATAAAGTTTCATCATCTTTAGCAGCTAAAATCATTCCTTTTGACTCTATTCCAAATATTTTTCTAGGTTTTAGATTTGCAAAAACTATTATTTTCTTTCCTTTTACTTCTTCAGGTGTATAATACTGTGCTATTCCCGATACAACAGTCCTTGTTTCATCTCCTAAATCTACAGTAAGTTTTAAAAGTTTATCTGCTTTTGGAACTTTTTCAGCTTCTATAACTTCGCCAACTCTAAACTTTAATTTTGCAAAATCTTCTATAGAAACAACTCCTTCTTCTATTTCTTTAATCTGTTTTTCTTCCTTTTTCTCACTCACTCTTTTTTCCTCCTTTTCTTCTATTCTAGGGAATAATGGCTTAACCTTCTTAGCTACTTTTGTGCCACTTGGAAACTTAAAGGCTTGAGGTTTAAAACTAAAATCTTCAAGACCCAGCATGTTTAGAGCCTGTTTCATTTTATTTGGCATAAATGGATAAAGTAGCCAGCTTATAGCATAAAGACCATCTGCTAAAACATAAAGTGTAGTGTCTAGATAAGGGTCTTCTGATTTTCTTAATGCCCAGGGTTCTGTTTTTACTATGTATTTATTTAAGAAATCTATAAATTCCCATACTATTTCAAGAGCTTTATTGAACTCTAATTTTTCTAAATGTTTATCAAAATTTTCTATAGTGTAAAGATAAATTTCTTTATATTCCTTCTCTAAATCTGTAGTTTTTTCACCACATTTAAGTATTCCTTTTTTAAATTTGTTAATCATAGACAGACTTCTAGAAAATAGATTACCTAAATCATTTGCAAGGTCAGAGTTTATTCTTCCAATAACTGCTTTTTTAGAAAAATCTCCATCTAAGCCAAAAGGAACTTCTCTCATTAAGAAGTATCTAATTTCATCTACTCCGTATTTTTCAGCAACTTCGAAAGGATTTACAACATTACCTAAAGATTTAGACATTTTTTGTCCTTCAACAGTCCACCATCCGTGAGCAAAAACCTTTTTAGGAAGTTCAAGGCCGGCACTCATTAAAAATGCAGGCCAGTAAACAGCGTGAAATCTTAAAATGTCTTTGCCAACAACATGAACATCAGCAGGCCAAAAGGTTTTAAAGGTTTCACTTTCAGTATTAGGATAACCAACAGCAGTAAGGTAGTTGGTTAATGCATCAAACCAAACATAAATAGTATGGTTTTCATCAAAAGGAACAGGAATTCCCCATTTAACCCTTTCTCTTTTCCTTGACACAGATAAATCTTTTAATCCTTGTTTCACAAAAGATATTACTTCGTTCCTTCTGTAATCTGGTTGTATAAAATTTGGATTTTTTTCATAAAATTCTAAAAGTTTATCTGTGTATTTAGAAAGTCTGAAGAAATAACTTTCTTCTGTTATTTTTTCACACTTTTTTTGATGAATAGGGCATTTATAGTCATTATCTTTTATATCTGTTTCTGTTTTAAACTCCTCACAGCCTACGCAATACCAACCCTCGTATTTTCCCAGATAAATATCGCCATTTTCATAACATTTTTGAAAAATATACTGAACCGCTTTTATATGGTCTTCATCTGTAGTTCTAATAAATCTATCGTAGGAAATATTTAAAACTTCCCAAAGTTCTTTAAACTTTATATGTGTTTGGTCTGCAAGCTTTTTAGGAGTTATTCCTTTTTCTTCTGCTGTTTTTTGTATCTTTAGACCATGTTCATCAGTTCCTGTTAAAAAGAAAGTTTTATTTCCTTTTTGCCTGTTATATCTCGCTAAAACATCACAGGCTACAGTCGTATAAGCATGTCCTAAATGTGGAACATCATTTACATAGTATATGGGGGTTGTAATATAAAATTTACCCATTAAAAACTTT
>QNYP01000048.1 GCA_003978675.1 Hydrogenothermus sp. | reverse complement strand
CTAACTTAATAGTATAAGTATTCTTATTATATACTATTAAGTTAGGGGGTAGGCTCATGAATACTCAAAACTTTAACAAATGTATCAGTGATTTTTTGGTCAAAACTATTTTAAATTGCCCTGAAAAATGTATTGCCGAAAATGAAGAAGGCATTACCATCTCATTACCAGAGGACAAATTAACCCAAGATTTAACAGAGAAAATCAGAGAGCATATTTACGAACTTTTAGAGAGTCAAGATTTTGCAATTGAACTTTCAAAAGAATTTTCAAAAGAAAAAGATAAAAATTTAGAGTGTTTTATTTTGAAAGATTTAGATGGATTTGTTATCCATTTTAAAAATAAAAACGGGGCGTAAAAGCCCCTTTTTTTACCAATCGTATTTTTCACCATATTTTTCTCTGAGGATTTTTGCAACTTCTACCATATTTCTTAATGCAGGAACAGTTTCTTCCCAGCCTCTTGTTTTTAGACCACAGTCAGGGTTAATCCAGATTAGGTTTTTATCTATTACCTGAACTGTTCTTTCTGCTATCTCAAGCATCTCTTCAATAGGTGGAACCCTTGGTGAGTGGATATCATAAACTCCAACTCCAATTCCATGGTCATAGTTAAATCTTTCAAACGCTTCTATGATTTCTCCTTTTGACCTTGATGCTTCAATAGATATAACATCTGCATCCATTGCGTAAATCCATTCAATTATCTCGTTAAACTCTGAATAACACATGTGAGTGTGTATTTGAGTTGTTTCCTGCACTGTGTTGTTTGTTAATCTAAATGCTTTAACTGCCCATTTTAAATATTCCTCTTGCTTTCTTTTCTTAAGTGGTAATCCTTCTCTAAATGCTGGCTCGTCTATTTGAATTACTTTTATTCCTTCTTTTTCAAGGTCTAAAACTTCTTCCCTTAAAGCAAGTGCTATTTGATATGCAATTTCTTTTTTAGGTATGTCTTTTCTATAGAAAGACCAGTTTAAGATTGTCACTGGACCAGTTAACATTCCTTTCATTGGTTTATCTGTTAAGCTTTGAGCATAAACAATTTCTTTAACAGTCATAGGTGCTGGTCTTGATACATCTCCGTAAATAATTGGCGGTCTAACACATCTTGTTCCGTAAGACTGAACCCAGCCATTTTTAGTAAATGCAAAACCGTCCATCTTTTCGCCGAAGAACTCAACCATATCTGTTCTTTCAAATTCTCCGTGAACAAAAACATCAAGTCCAAGATCTTCTTGGATTTCTACTGCTTTTTTGATTTGCTCTTTTATGAAGTTTTCATATTCTTCTGCTGAAATTTCTCCCCTTCTAAATTTAGCTCTCATCTGCCTAACTTCTTTTGTTTGAGGGAAACTTCCTATTGTTGTAGTCGGAAATCTTGGAAGACCAAGCATTTCAATTTGTTTTTTATATCTTTCTTTAAATTCGTGGGGTCTTTTTATTTCTTGCTGGTCAATTCCTTCTATAGCTTTTCTTACTTCCTCATTTTTAAACTCATCTCTTAATGCCTGTAAAGTTTGAGCTGGAACTTCTTTTCCTTCATTTATGATTTCTTTTAATGTTTTAATTTCTTCTAATCTCTCATTTGCAAATGATAAAAGACCAATTAGTCTATCATCTAAATGTCCTTTTTCTGGTTCTAATGATACTGGAAGATGGAAAAGTGGTGCTGAATTTGATAAAACAATTCTATTTTCATCTACATAATTTTTAATTTCATCAATTAAAGCTAAAACCTCCTTATAGTCAGTTTTCCAAGGATCTCTACCTGAAATTACTCCAGCCTGTAGTTTTTTATCTTTTGGAAATCCATATTTTTTGAGGTTTTCAAGGTTTTCATTATTTACAACAAAGTCTAATCCAATTCCTGCAACTGGTAATTCGTTTGTAATTCTTTCAAAGTGGTCTAAACTTTCGTAATATGTGTGAACAAAGATCTCAATATCATTTATTCCATCGGTGATCACTTTGTAAGCTTCAATTAATGCATCTATTTTTTCATCATCTAAATCTAAAACAAGTGCTGGCTCATCAAATTGAACTGCCTTAACACCTTCTTGCTGTAATTCTTTAAGCATTTGATTGTAAACAGAAGCTATTTCTAAAAGTAGTGGTTTGAATTTTTCACTTTCATCTGCTTTTACCATTTTCATTAAAAGAGAGCCTTCCTGTCTTTCATAAACTTTAGAAAGAATTAAGTATGTAAATGCTCCAACTAAAACAGGTTTTGTTTCAACACCAAATTTTTCTTTTGCCCACTTGTAAGAAGTCAAAGGTCTGTTTTTTACTAATTTAAATCCTCCTGTTAATTCTGGAACGATATAGTGATAGTTTGTGTCAAACCATTTTGTCATTTCACAGGCAATAGCATCTTTTGTTCCCCTTGCCATTGCAAAGTATCTATCAAGGCTATCTTCTATATTTTGAAATCTTTGTGGAATTGCATTAATCATTGTTGAAATATCTAAAACAAAGTCGTAAAGAGAAAAATCGTTAGATGGAATATAATCTAAATTTGCATCTATTACCTTTTTCATTCTTTCTATATCTACTTCTTCTGCCTTTCTTAGCATTTCTTCTTTTGAAATTTCACCTTTCCAGTAGCTTTCTACTGCCTTTTTTAATTCCCTGTTTGGTCCAATTTTATGGCAATTAAAACTACAGTTTTTGGTTATCCTAAAATTGGACCAAACAGGGAATTAAAAAAGGCAGTAGAAAGCTACTGGAAAGGTGAAATTTCAAA
>QNYP01000047.1 GCA_003978675.1 Hydrogenothermus sp. | reverse complement strand
AAAGATACGTATAAAGAAATAAATGCCTCTTACGAGGAAAAACTTAAAGCGTTTTTTACAAAAGCTTCAATTGAATATAAAGCATATAAGTAAATCAAAAAAGAAATAGATAGATATCTTTCTACAGATTTTAATTTGATAGAAATTATTCAACCTGATGAGAATAAAATTTCCGATGTAATAAAACTCTTGTTAGAACCAGATGGTGTTCATGGGCAAGGAGTGTTATTTTTGAAAATTTTTCTTAAAAAATTAGAAGGTTTTACAAATAAAGATATATTTATTGACTTTTCTAAAGTTGAGATTGAAAGAGAGAAAACTACGTCTTTATTGAAAGACAAGGAAAATAGAAGAATAGATTTACTAATAAAATCTGATAGCTATGTTATTGGTATAGAAAATAAACCTTGGGCTGGAGAGCAGGAAAATCAACTTGAAGATTATTTTAATTATTTAAAGGAATTATCTGGAAGCAAGGAATTTTTACTAATATATTTACATGGATTTGGAGAAAAACCAAAAAGCATTTCTGAAAAAACAGTAGAAAAAAATTCTGATAAATTTCTTTTCACCTCTTATAGAAAATTCCTTATACCTTGGCTTAATGATTGCTATAAAGAATGTGAGAGTCAAAAAGTTAGATTTTTCCTTAAAGATTTTAAAGAATGGATACTCAAGAATTTTAGAGATATAGAGGAGGGAAACTAATGGATAAGAAAAAATTGATAACAAAAATAATATTTGGCAAAGAAAACTTAGATGATGTTAATTTTCCTGTAGATGAAAATATTAAAGATAATTTTGAAATAGCTTGGGATATTGCTGAAAATTTTGAAGAAATAAAAAATAATATGAAAATGTTAGTATTAAAATCACTATTTAGGAAATTGGAAGAAGTTTATAGCGATATTGTAATTAGAGAAGATAGTAAATATAAAGGTTTTTTAGAATTTAAAGGAGCAAAACCTTTGCATATATACTTCCAAGATTGGGAGAATCTATATAACGATATTCCACCTTTAACCTATGCTTTGGAGTTCTATTCTCAAAGTTTATTTTTTGGAATTAGAAAAAAAAGTCCTTCAATTCCATATATTGGGAAAATTCCTGAAGATAAAATTTTGAAAGAAATTCAGACGTTTTATAATGACAAAGGTTTTCTTTCTTCTGATTGGTGGTTGATATGGAGGTATTTTGAGGAACCTTATCGTTATTTTGATAGTAAGGAATTTTATAAAATCATACTGGATTATGAAATTGAATATATTACTTCTTATTATATAGAAGAGATAAAAAAATTAGTAAATAAAACAAAAAGCTATTTAGATGAGTTTTTTCAGAATTATAGATGAAAATAAGAATAAACGGTAGTGATAAATTTATTAACAGATTCCTTAGAAAATCAGATTTAAAAAGGTTATTATTATGACAACACTATTGAAATCACAACCCCAAACAGAACAACACAACTGGACAAACTTTAAAGTATTTATTGTTGGTAAAAATCCAGAAAAATGTGCAAATCAGTTAAAAAAAGATTTGAATAATCCTAAAAACCAAGATTTAATACATGAAATAAACGAAAACTTTAATCTTGAAGATTTAAAAATTTACAAAAAAGATAAAATAATTTTCATTATCAGTAATTTTAAAGAAAAATGGCAAAAAATTGCCATTAGAACCATTATAAACAAAGCTAAAGAAAAGAAAAGCAAAGTTTTGCTTATAACCTTAAATCATTCACCTTTAGAGTTTGAAAATAAAGTCTATACCTTCAAAGCAAAAGACGAAAATCAACTTCTTACAATACCAAAATTACTAATTAGAAGTGTTTATACTCCCGGTCTTGTGTGTATTGACCCTAATGATATATACCAGTTTCTATTTAAAAACAACTATGGAAAAATTGATTATTTTTCATATAAAACTTATCTAGACAGATTAAAACAATTTAAAGATTTTATTGACAAAAACATAAATAAAAAAGCCAAATCAATATTTACCCAAATAGAAATATCTCCTGAAAATTTATTTAAAGACATAGCAGATATAGTCCTAGCTGTTGCAAAAATAACAAAATTAGATTTTCCATATTTTATGTATAGCTTATTCTTCAATGACAACCTCAAAAATAAAGAAATAAAAATACATATAATTTCATTTAACTAAAAATGTTAAAAAATTTAATAGTTTTATCTTACGAAAAAGCATTAAATTTTAATCCAAAAAACTATGGAAAAACAGCTATAATAAGAATTAGCTCCAAAGAGTTTAGTCCTTTAAAATATAAGGATAAATTTATAGCTATCCTTGAGTTAAACTTTTTAGACATTACCGAGGAAGATTTTTACACATTTACACCAGAAGAAATTGAAGACTTAAAGATATACTGCCCAAATCCTTATCCTATATCAACATATCAAGCCCAGCAGATAGTTAACTTCATCAGGAAATACATAGAAGAAATAGATACCCTAGTTATCCATTGTGATGAAGGAGTTAGTCGTTCTCAAGCAGTTGCTTTTATAGTAGCAAAATATTTTTTAAAAAATAACACATTAGCTAATGAAATTCATAGAAATTTTAATCCTTAATTAATAAAGTTAAAGAAATCCTTATTAAATAAGAGAAATAAAACAAGCAAGAAAGTCGCATCCTCCCCACAATTTTTGGAGGAGGATTTATCCTAAATCTCTTCTTTCTTGAAATCTTCAGGTTTTATAGTTTCAAGCCACTCTTTTAAATCTTCTAAGTCAATATCAAGATTTTTATCTGCTTTTGCATTTTCTATCACATGAGGTGAAACAAAAATTGGAGCATTACATCTAATAGCCACATTTATTGCATCTGAAGGTCTACTATCAATCGGTATCTTTTGTCCATTAACATTTAAAACTATTTCTGCATAATAAGTGCTAGACTGTAAGTCGTTTATATGTATATATTCTACTTTAGCGTTAAGATTATCAAGTAGATTTTTAATTAAATCATGAGTCATAGGTCTTGGCATTTCTACATTTTCAAGTCTCATTGCAATAGCATTTGCTTCAAATGTTCCTATCCAAATAGATAAAACCTCATTATTCTCAATACCCTTTAAAACAACAACTGGCATATTTGTAACTGGATCTAATGCTATTCCTTGAACTTGCATTTGTATCATGGAAGCTCCTCCTTTTTATGCTATAACTTGTGCTAATTTTCCTTCTAAAGAAAATCTATTTGCTTTAGTAATCTCTACATTAACAATTTCTCCTAATAAGTTATGCTCTCCTTCAAAATGGACAAGTTTATTTGTTCTTGTTCTTCCAACTAGTTTTCCATCTTTTTCCTCTTCTACAAGAACTTCAACTATTTTTCCTTCGTAAGCTAAATTTTTCTTAAAGGCTATATCTTTTTGCATATTAATAAGGTCATTTAACCATTTACTTAATGTTTTTGGATCTTCTGTCATAGGAAGTTTTTCTGCTGGTGTTCCCGGTCTTGGTGAATATTTAAATGCAAAAATTTGGTCATATTCTACCTCTTTTACAACTTTAACTGTTTCTAAGTAATCTTCATAAGTTTCTCCCGGAAAACCTACAATAATGTCTGTTGAAAGAGCTATATCAGGCATATATTTCTTAAGAAGTTCTATTTTTTCTAAATATTCTTTCTGAGTATATCCCCTATCCATAGCTTCTAGAATCTTGTCTGAGCCTGCTTGAATAGGTAGGTGTAAAGCTTCGCAAACTTGTGGTATATCTGCCATTGCCTTTATTATGTCTTCTGTTAAATCTCTTGGATGACCTGTTGTAAACCTTATCCTTTCTACTCCTTCTACATTTGCAACTGCATATAAAAGCTCCCAGAACTTAACATCTCCTAAATCTTTTCCATAAGCAGTCACATTTTGACCAATTAAATGTATTTCTTTAACTCCATCTTCAACTAAATATTGAACTTCTTGGATAATTTCTCCAATTCTTCTACTTCTTTCTTTTCCTCTTGTAATAGGAACTATGCAATAAGTGCAGTTTTTATCGCATCCTCTAATAATTGTCACATATGCAGTATATTTGTTATCTCTAATAGTTGGATATTTATCAAGCTCTGTTTCATTTTCATCAATTTCTTCAATTATTTCTACTGCTTTATTGCCTGCTTGTGCTTCTTCTAAAAGCTTTGGCAAGTGATGTATATTCGTTGTTCCAAAAACCATATCTATAAATGGTGCTTTTTGAAGTATCTCATATCCTGCTCTTTGAGCTAAGCAACCACAAACTCCAATGACTGCATCTGGATTTTTGTTTTTTACTTTTTTAAACTCTCCAAGAGCTGATAGAACTTTTTGGTCTGGTTTTTCTCTAACAGAACAAGTATTTACAAGAATTACATCTGCCTCTTGCCAATCAGATGTTGGTTCGTATCCCATAGATTTAAGCATTCCTGCCATTTTTTGGGAGTCATTTATATTCATCTGACAGCCAAAGGTTCTATCAGCTCTTGGAGAGTTTAAAAAAGTAAAAAACAAAAATCCAGATGCAGTCATTGGAGTTTGTGGTTGCTTAGCTCAAAGAGCAGGATATGAGATACTTCAAAAAGC
>QNYP01000054.1 GCA_003978675.1 Hydrogenothermus sp. | reverse complement strand
TCATGAAAACCTACATCTGTGTTCTCTATACATGGTTGTAAAGGGAGGGTGTAGCTCAGCTGGCAGAGCACGAGGTTTTGGCCCTCGGGGTCGCGGGTTCAAGTCCCGTCACCCTCCCTTTACAACCATGTATAGAGAACACAGATGTAGGTTTTCATGAAAAATGAGACTTTTTCATATAAGTTGAGACTCTTTTCAAATAAATTGAGACTATAGTGTAAAACAGAGATGTAGGTTTTCAGAAAAAATGGAACTTTTTCAGATAAATTGAAACTGAATTAAAAACAGGAACTACACTTAATTTCTTATAGTGTAGTATATTCCAGCTAATTGTTATAACTAAAATCTGGAGAAGGTTTTCCTATATAGTATCCTTGAGCATAATCTACATCTAGTTCTTTTACTGCTTCAAAAACAGATTTATTCTCTATAAATTCTGCTACCGTTTTTATATCCAATCTCTTAGAAAGAGTAACTATACTTTCAACAAAAGCTTTGTCTTTCTTGTCATTGATAAGATTTTTTATAAATTCACCTTCTATTTTAATGAAATCTATTGCAAACTCTTTAACATAATAGAAAGAAGAAAAACCACTACCAAAATCATCTATTGCAAATTTAAACCCTGACTCTTTAAGTTCCAATACAAATTTTTGTAATATAGATAAGTTTCTTACAGTATCTCTTTCTGTTATTTCAAACACGATATTTTCTGGATTTATATTATATTCTTTTACAAGATTATTAACCTTATTTAAATAATCAGAGAAAACTAAAGCCTTTGGAGATAGATTAAAAAAGAACTTTTCATTCCTGTCTTTTATTTTTTTGAATACATTTTCCAGTAAAATTAAATCCATATTAAAAATCATGCCGGTTTTTTCAGCAATTTCTATAAAATTAGATGCAGGGATTATTTCACCGTTATATTCTATTCTACTTAAAACTTCATATGCTTCTATTTTCCCAGTTTTGATATTTAAAATAGGTTGGAAATAAGGAATTATCTCTTTCTTATTAATTGCCTCAGATAAAATAATGCTGATATGTTTTTCCTTATTGAAGAACTCTTCAATATCTTTGTTAGTTGGTAATTTTATTTGCCCTTTCCCGGCAGATTTAGCCTTATACATCATAGTATCTGCTAATGAAAATAAATCTTCCACATTATCTGTATGTTCAGGGTATGTAGATACACCTATAGAAATTTTTGGGTTTATTATTTTCCCATCAGGAGTTTTTATAAAATGATTTTCTACATTTTTTAATATCCTTTTGGCTACTAAATGAGCTCCCTTTTCATCTGTTTCAGGGAGAACTATAACAAATTCATCACCACCATATCTTGCAACAATATCTCCCGGTCTAACTGAACTTCTTAAAATATTAGATACTTCAACTAAAAATCTATCCCCAAAATCATGACCATACGTGTCGTTTATAACTTTAAAGTTATCAAGATCAATTACAAGTAGTGAAAACTTATAATTATGCCTTTGAGCCCTTTTTGCTTCATAATCTAAAAGCTCTTTAAAAATTCTCTGATTATAAAGATTGGTAAGAGGATCCCTAGTAGCATAATATTCTAATTCTTTTGTATACTTATAAATAGCTTTTACTGAACCTACAATATTTAAAAGAGTTGACAATATACTTTCTATAACAAGCAGTTGTGTCTTACTTTTCATTATTTCTGAGGAAAAGCCTATTCCAACGATTACTCCTATTTTTGGTTTTTCAAGAACTAAATATTTTGTTTTATATTCAATATCATCTGAAGATATATCTAATATACATATGTCTTTTTTTGCTATATTATGGTTTATATTTATATGTTCCAACTTATTCGAATTGAAAAAATCTTTTATTTTATTATTAACAATTCTTTCAAATTTAGTTTTAATAGATTGGGAAGGCATTCCTATCCAAAAAAATTCAACCTCATATTTGTCTAACTCTTTAGATACAGAAAAAATTGTTAATGTTGGAAGTATTTTGTTTATTTCTTGAAGTAATAATAGGATATGTTGTTTCCAATCTTTAACGATATCAGAAGTTAATATAAATTTTTCAAGTAACATAATTTCAAATTCTAAGACTTTCTTATCTACAGCTATTCTAGACATTTTGTTTACAAGTTCCTTTATATTTGTATAAATTTCATCAAACTCTTCAAAGGGAAATTCAATATTACTTTTATTAATCTTTTCCAAATCTTCTAGCTTAGACACACTTTCAGTTAGTTCATGTAATTTATTAACTTCTTGTTTTATTTTTTTAGTAATAAAATATCCAATTAAAACAATGAATATAAGAGGTAGTGGAAAAGCAAAAATAAGTGCTTTTGAGAACTCATTTTTAGCAAAAGAAATAATTTTAGATAAGTCAGACCTTACCTCAATTACTCCTAAAATATCGCCAATTTTTGCATTTGTATGACACTTTAAACAAACTTTTTCTGCTTTTATAGGCATAATAAATCTTATTTTCCCTTTATCTTTAAAAATTAACTCACTACCTTCTGTTATTGATTTTAGTATTTTTTCATCAAAAGGAGGTTGATTAATTTGTCCGAATAAGCTTTCAACAATTTTTGTTCTATATATATTTATTTCATAATTTTTCTGTGAATCCTTTAAGCTATCTAAAAATTCTATTAAATCTTCTCTACTCCATCCCTTTTTCATAATCTGGAACATAGAATTAAAAGTTCGTGTTGCTATAGACTTAGCGTTTTCTAACGCCAACTCTTCAAAAACCT
>QNYP01000053.1 GCA_003978675.1 Hydrogenothermus sp. | reverse complement strand
CAAGTTTGAGGACATCTGAAAGATAATTAGCCTGCATAATATCTAAATCTTTTCTAGTAAAAACTATAACGTGTCCTAAACTTTCTCTTTTTGTTTGGTTAGAAAGATCTGCTTTTTCTTCATATTTTTTGAATAGATATAGTATATTTTTGTTTACCAAACAAAAAGAGAAAGTTTAGGACACGTTATAGTTTTTACTAGAAAAGATTTAGATATTATGCAGGCTAATTATCTTTCAGATGTCCTCAAACTTGTTCCCTTATCAAACTGGGGACCTAATAGATTTGGAGTTGAATCATTAACAAATGCTGGAGAATTATACAAAATATCCACCAAATATAGACTCTACATAAACGACCATGAAATAAGTTCTATATCTACATATAGTCCATTTCTCACCTATGATAGATATCCATTAGATAATATTGATCACATAGAAATATACTTCTCTCCAGGAGCTATTGCTGTATCAAATGAACCTTCTCAAATGATTATAAAAATGTATACGAAAACTCCAGAGAGGGAAAATGCTACTATAATCAGAGGGATTTTAGATAATAAATCAGGTTATATGTTTAGCTTTTTGTCTGGAAAAAAGCTTAAAAATAAAACTTCTTATTTATTTACTTTAAATCATGCAAAAATAGATTTTCAGCAGTTATTTGTTAATGGTAAAGATATTAGTAGAAATCAAGAAAGAACTCACCTTTTTTTTCAATGCAAAAAAAAAGACTGGTATATAGATACGTCTGTTTCCTATGTTAAAAGGGATAATTTCTTTGGTTTTAGTTTAGATGGAAGTCCAGATTCGCAACATGTGTTTTCTACGGTTGGATTTATATCTATCACAAAATATTTCCTTGAAGATAAATCTTTAAAAACTAATCTTGCATACGATTTACAAAACAGAGACATATTAGAATCAAACAAACTATCAGATGGTGGATTATTCTATCCTGCTTTCTGGCCAGCATCTACACCAACAAGTTTACATGAAACCAAAACAATGCATAAAATTGCTTTTACAGTTAATAAAGAATGGAACCAAAAAGATAATGAACTTTTAGTTGGGGCATTTATAAGATATTACAAACAAGATGTTAATAAATTTAATGTTGAATACTTAGATGGAGTTGTAAAAAAGGACGAAAAAAATAGCCCTTATTATAATGTTGTAAAATACTTTTGGATTTCGTCTATATACACAGAAAATAAGCATAATATAAATGAAAGCAATTTACTAATTATAGGAGCAAGATTAGATGAATATAAATTTGAAGGAAGCTCACAAGAACAAGAACTAAATGCAAGAATAGGTGTAATCTCTTATCCTAAAAAAAACTGGTTAATTAAGGGATTTATTACACAAGGATATATACTACCTTCTTTATTTACAGTTGAAGCAAATAGAGATAAAAAACTAAAGCCTACGAATTTTATATCTTATACTTTAGAGACAAATTATAAAATTAATTCTCATTCTGTAAGTGGATTTTTATCTGCAAACAAAGTAGAAAATTTTCCACAATTTAATCCTACGACTCAATCAATAGAAAACAGCGAAGATTCCTACAATATATATATTTTTGCTTTAAGATACATATGGGAAATAAATCCATTCAATAAACTTGAATTCAATATATGGAAAAGTAAAGCAAAAGGAAATTTCAAGGATTATTTTTCTCCAAATTTAGGAGGACATGCTAGACTCTTAACGGAATACAAAAGCTGGCAGTTTTATAATGAACTTGTTTTTAAAGACAGCTATTCTATATACGGGAGAAAAATTCCTGCAACTTTTAATTACACATTTGGAATATCCAAAAAACTAAAAAGCGGATGGAAATTAAGATTAAAAGGAGAAAACGTATTTAATAACAGTGCAAAAATTGTATATAAACCTGTTTTAGGTTCCCCTGTAGAATATCAAGCATTTGATAGAAGATTTTTATTAACTTTAGAAAAGGTTTTCTGATATGCAGAAGATATATTTGATTTTAGGATTTTATGTAAGTCTTTTTATTTCAACATTATCTTATTCTTCTGCTCATGACCTTACACTTGCTGACCGATATGAAATATCAATAATCGAAAGATTAATTATAGACAGTGTACAAAAAGAAAATCCTTATGTATATGTATACTCAGAAAATGAAAATGAAGAAGAAATTTTTAAACAAAAACTTAAAAAATTTGCAAAAAATATAAAGTTAACCTCTAAATTGTATAAAGCAGATTTTATAATAGTTTTAGATATGAAGAAAAGGAAAGATTTCAAAAAACCTGCATTAGCGTTAGATTTTGAAGCCATAAAATATTGTTTAAGTTGTGTTGGTATCTTTTCATGGAAAAATGGAAGACCCAATTTAATATTATTTAAGAAAAAGTTGGAAAAACTCATGATAAAACTTCCAAAAGAATATAGTTATTTTATAGAATAATTAGTGATGATTTTAAAGAAAGAAAAAAGGAATATTATTTTTATAATTTTTCTATTTATCTTTCTGTTAGTTTATCTTTATATATATACATTTATACCTAAAGAAGAAATAAAACTTCGTGACAGAATAATACAATACACGACAAGAACATCTATAGATATAATAAAAAATACAATTTTATTTATATTAGAAGATAATAGAGCCTCTATTTCTTATTTGTTTAAAGATAAAATCATCAGGAGAAAGATAGCAAAAGCTTTAAATGCATTTAGAACTGGAAAAATTAAATACATATTTATAATATACAAAGACAAAAATAAGTATAG
>QNYP01000052.1 GCA_003978675.1 Hydrogenothermus sp. | reverse complement strand
TAAAATGGCAACTTTATCATCTTTTTCTATTCCTAAAAGTTCTAGATATTTGGCAAACGAATCTACATATTCTTTTAACCATTTATGAGGAAAAGCTATGGAGAATAAAATAGTTTCCACATCTGTTAAATATCCATTTCAAAACTTTTACGAAGTTATAGAAAAAAATGCTAAACACTTAAAAAATAAACCAATAATTTTTGAAGACGATATAAAAATTTCCCATAAACAGTTAAAAGAATATGTAGATTCGTTTGCCAAATATCTAGAACTTTTAGGAATAGAAAAAGATGATAAAGTTGCCATTTTAATGACAAATTCAAAAGAGTTTATAATTTCATTCCTAGCAATTGGCAAACTTGGAGCAGTTCCTGTTCCTATTAATACATTTTTAAAAAGGAACGAAATTGAATATATCCTAGAAAATAGTGATTCTAAAATTCTAATAACTCAGGAAAAGTTCAAAGATGAATTAAATGGAATTTTACACAGTATTACAAACTTAAAGAAAATAATATGGTCTGGAGATGTAGGTTCAATTTTAGATGTCTATAACTTATCTTTTGAAGAAGGACTAACCTTAAAAGATTTTGAGCATATAAAACCAAAAGCTACCTTAGAAGATACAGCAGTGATTATATACACTTCAGGGACAACAGGAAAACCAAAGGGTGTAATGCTTTCTTACAAAAATATATTTTCAAATATAGTTAATATTGCAAAACTAGTTCCTCTATCCCATAAAGATAGGTTTATTGTTTATCTTCCAATGTTTCATACATTTACTTTAACAGCCACAGTTTTATTACCACTTTATATAGGTGCTCCTATAGTTGTTATTAAGTCTATATTTCCATTTTCAAATATATTAAAGCAGGTTTTATTAAAGAGGGTCACTATATTTATGGGAGTTCCTGAAGTTTACAATGCTTTATCTAAAGCTAAGCTCCCTTGGTATTTTATGTGGTTTAATAAACTTAGAGCATTTGTTTCCGGAGGAGCACCACTTCCTGAAGCAACACTAAAAAAAATGAGAGAAAAGTTTCCAAAAGTTCCATTACTTGAAGGATATGGTTTGTCTGAAGCATCACCTGTTGTTTCATTTAATAGATTGGAAAAACAAAAACCTTTATCTGTAGGACTTCCTTTACCTGATTATGATGTAAAAATAGTTAATGATGAACTTATAGAAGTTCCCACTGGGGAAATAGGGGAAATTATAGTTAAAGGTGATAATATAATGAAAGGATATTACAAAAATCCAGAAGCCACAGAGCAAACAATAATAAATGGTTGGCTTTTAACTGGGGATTTAGGATATATAGATGAAGAAGGATTTTTATACATAGTAGATAGGAAAAAAGACCTTATTATTTCAAAAGGCATTAACATTTATCCTAGAGAAATAGAGGAAGAAATTGCAAAACATCCTGCTGTAGAAGCTGTTGCTGTTGTTGGGAAAAAAGATGAAATTCATGGTGAAATACCAGTAGCTTTTATTCAGCTTAAAGAAGATGAAGAGCTTACAGTTCCTGAGCTAAAAAGCTTCCTAAAAGATAAATTGGCGAACTACAAAATACCTAAACATTTTTACTTTTTAGAAGAACTACCTAAAAACGCAACAGGAAAAGTGTTAAAAAGAGTTTTGAGGGAAAAATTAAATAAAGGGGAGTTTGATAGTTAATTAAACTCCCGTGTATATATCGCTTATTATTTTTATTATTCTTTCCTTAAAAGGAAGGTTTTTTATAGCTTCTTTTCTATAGGATTTTATTTCTTCTCTTTCTTTTTCTGCTTTTTGAAAATTTGTTTCGTCTACTAGTCTTAATGCAAAATCAAAGAATAAAATTGCCTTGTGAGGATTTTCATTAGTTATTTTTCTACCTGCTTCTATAAGTATTTCTTTGTATTTTTCATCTAGTTTTATATCGTAATTTATTTCCATCCCTTCTACTATATGAGTTGCAGAATTTATAATATCTCCTTTATCAAAAAATTCGTCTGCAATTTTAAAATGTATATTTGAAATCTCTACAAAAAATCTTTTTTCTTCAGGCATTAATGTATATGCTTTTTTAAAATCTTCTATTGCATTTTTGTATTCTCCTGTTTCTTTGTAGCTTTGTGCTCTCAAATCATAGGCATCAACAAGATATGGATTTAGCTGAAGTGCCTTTGATAGTAATTCTATTGCCTGTGTGTATTCTTTATTATTAAAGTGAATTTTTCCTAAATAGAAAAAATATTTGTAATTATCTTTTCCTTCTTTTTTGTAAACTTTTTGAAGACTTTCAAGAGCCTTTTCGTAGTTTCCTCTAGCTAAGTGTATTTGTGCTAAATAAATATAAGCTTCCTCTAGATTTGGTTTTAAAGTTAACACTTTATTGAAATCTTTTTCTGCCTTTTCCAACTGTCCAAGTTGAAGATAGATTTTTCCTCTTTCTAGATAAGCTTCTGTGTAGTCTGGCTTTAAATTGATTGCATGACTAATTTCCTCTATTCCTGCTTTTAGGTTTTCTTCATTTAAATCTGTTGCAAGTGTTTTTCCACGCCAAAAATAAACTTCTGGAAAATCTGGAGCTATATGTGCCGCTTCATCAAGTTCTACAAGGGCCATTTCGTAATTTCTTTCTATAAATAATCTTTGTGCTTTTTTTAAGTGATTTAATGCGTCTTGATAGCTCATTTTATTCCTCCAACCACTAAAGACTGGTATAATTTTTCAGCGATGAAAAAGAAAAAAACTATAAAAAAGCACAAAGATTATTTATAGAAAGAAATTACGAAATGGCCCTT
>QNYP01000051.1 GCA_003978675.1 Hydrogenothermus sp. | reverse complement strand
ACCAAAGTGGTAAGGACTCACGGAATACTTTTAAGCCTTTGCTTCTACGGGATTTTATCCCTCCACAAAGGCAAAGCAAAATTTAAAAAATTAAGTAATACAATACGGTCTTTGGAAAGACCATTGTTAACATTCTATTACATTTTTAACTAATTTCAAGAGGAGGCATAGTATTGAGCCTTATTTTAATAAAAAATGGACATGTGGTTGACCCTGAGAATAACATAAATAAAAAGTTGGATATTCTTATAGAAAAGGGAAAGATAAAAAAAATAGAAGAAAATATAGAGCCTTTTGCTGGTTGTGAAATTATAGATGCTACTGACTGTATAGTGTCCCCTTCTTTTTGTGATATACATGTCCACTTTAGAGACCCAGGACAAACGTATAAAGAAGATATAAGAACTGGTTCAATGGCTGCAGTAGCAGGTGGATATACCACAGTAGTATGTATGCCAAATACTATTCCTGCTTTAGATGAACCTTCTTTAATTAGATATGTAATAGAAAAAGGGGAGGAAGTAGGACTTTGTAGAGTTTTACCTGCTGGGGCAATAACAAAAGGAAGACAGGGAAAACAGTTAACAGAGATGTGGTTATTAAAAGATGCAGGAGCGGTTTACTTTACTGATGATGGAGCTCCTGTTATGGATTCATTTATTATGAGAAAAGCAATGGAATATGCAGGCTCAATAGGTAGTTTTGTTGCAGACCATTGTGAAGATTTAAATCTTTCTAATAATGGTGTAGCTCATGAAGGAGAAATAGCTGCAGCTTTAGGTCTTCCTCCACTTCCACCAGAAGCTGAAGATACAATGGTAGCTAGAGACTGTATATTAGCTCTTAGAACAGGTATGCCAGTCCATATATGTCATATTTCCTCAAAAGTAGCAGTTGAAACTGTAGCTTGGGCAAAAGCTCTTGGAGCAAATATAACTGCTGAGGTTACTCCTCATCATTTATCTTTAACTGATGATGAATGGCTAGATTTTCACTGTAAAGCAAAAGTATCTCCTCCATTAAGAGAACATGAAGATGTTGAAGCTGTTAGATGGGGACTAGCCTCTGGAATAATAGATTTTGTAGCAACAGACCATGCTCCACATGCTCACCATGAAAAAATGTTAGAACATCAGCATTGTCCACCGGGAATGCTGGGTTTACAATTTGCCCTTCCTACTGTTTTAGAACTTGTTAAAAAAGATTATTTTGATATAAATAGAGCAATACAAGTATTATCTACAGAGCCTATGAAAAAAATAGGTTTAAAACCTCCTGCAATAAAAGAAGGTGAAACTGCAGAATTGGTTATATTCAACCCAACTGAAAGCTGGGAAGTAAATGAAGAAACAATACTATCTAAAAGTAAAAACACTCCACTGATTGGTAGAAAACTACGAGGTAAAGTTAAATTTACATTTTACAATGGAAAAATAGTTTATAGTGATATATCAGGAGTATGTTGTGGTTAAAGAAAAAGATATTTTAGAAATTTTATCTACAATTCATGACCCAGAAATTCCTTTAGATATAGTAAATCTTGGATTAATAGAAGAAGTTTCTATTTCTGATAAAGATATAACTATAACTATGACCCTAACAACTCCTAACTGTCCGTTAAGAAGCTTAATAAAACAGATGATTGAAAATAAAATTAAGGAAAATTTTCCTGAAAGTAATGTAATTATAAATTTAGTATTTGATAAACCCTGGAACACAGAAAGAATTTCAAAAAAAGGAAAAGAAAAGCTAAAAGCTTTAGGCTGGAATCTGTAATTTATTTTAAAAAGTTTTTTAGCCTTTCTATTCCAATTTTCATATGCTCTATATTTTTTGTATATGCAAATCTTATATGTTTATTTGTATTATTACTACCAAAATCTATTCCCGGTGTAGTTGCCACATGTATTTCTTCTAAAAGTTTTTTGGCAAACTCATAAGAGTTATTAGAATATTTACTTATATCAGCCCATATATAAAAAGCTCCTTCTGGGAAAATATCAATATCAAAAATTTCTTTTAGATTGTTATATAAAAAATCTCTCCTTTTTTTGTATTCAGAAGTTATATAATCTAAATGCTCTTTATCAAAAGCTCCAAGAGCTGAAAACTGACTTATTGTTGGTGGAGCTATAAAAAGATTTTGTAAAACAATTTCTGCTTTTCTAACTAATTCTTTTGGCAATATTACCCAACCTAATCTAAATCCAGGCATGCAAAAATATTTAGAAAACCCATTGATGACAATTGCCCTATCTGAAAATTCTAAAGCCGTGTGTTCACTTTCATCATAGACTAAACCATGATAAATTTCATCAGAGATAAGATAAATATTATTTTCCTCACAGTATTTTGCCAATTGTTTTAAATTTTCTTTTTTATAAATATTTCCTGTTGGATTGTTTGGTGATGAAATTTGAACAGCTTTTATGTCTTTATATTCTTTTAGATGTTCTACTGTAAGCTGATAATCTGTAGAGCTATCCACAGGTATTAACACAGGTTCAATATCTAAAATATAAGAAAAATTCTTATAACAAGGATAAGAAGGGTCAGAAAAGGCTATTTTTTCTCCCTGATTTAATATAATTGAGTAAACCGTTAAAAATGCCCCAGATGTTCCAACAGTTAAGGCTATCCTGGATGGTGAAATTTCTACATTGTATTTTTCAAAGTAAAACTGGGCAATTTTTTCTCTTAGATCTGGTAAACCTAAACTCTCAGTATAAAAATTAAGCCTGTCTTTATTAGCTTTAAAGAGGTATAACTATGGATAGGCTAGCAAAAGTATCTCCTTTTATAGTTATGGATATTGTTAGAGAAGCTAGTAAATACGAAGATACTATTCACTTTGAAATAGGAGAACCAGATTTACAGCCTTCTCCAAAAGTTTGGGAACTTGCAG
>QNYP01000050.1 GCA_003978675.1 Hydrogenothermus sp. | reverse complement strand
CTTGATTATGCGTATTGTGAGGGAGGTTGTAGTTTAAATATTGTATATGAAGATTTACCTACAAAGTATATCCAGCCAGTAGAAGATTTAAGGGAAATAATTATTAATGAAATAGGAAAGGATAATCTAGAATAAAAAGGGGCAAAAAAGCCCCTTGTTTAGAATTTAGAATGTAAATCCAGCTTCAACTCTGAATACTGTGTTAGATTTGTCTTTATATCCAGCTCCTGTAGGATCTTTTGCATTATCATAGTCATAATAGAAAACTTCTGCTCTTAAATATCCAGATTTGAAATTGTAAGTTGGGGTAATTGCTAAATCCCATCCGGCATTTCCACCATATGCTCCAGAGCCATTGTCATCAAAAGATTCTAATCTTACAGGTAAAGAAATGTTTCCAAATTTAGGAATTACATAAAATGCAACTCCATAGCCGTCTTTATTTTGTCCATTTTGATAATCAAAGTTAACAGCCACTTCTATATCTTTATCTACATTAGTGGATAATATCACATCAAAAATGTTTGTAAGACCAGGGTCATTTTTGTCAAAGTAAGAAACAACATAACTAAACATTCCTAAATCACCTGTAGACCCGATAGACCAAGCTCCTTTATCTTGTGTCCCTTCGTCATAATCGTTTACTTCTCCAAATACGCTAATACCTTCCATTAATTCATAAGTTAATCTAGCACCTCCATAGTATACAGGCTGACCACCCCAAATTCTTGCAATAGTGATATTAGGATTTGCATAAGTATTAGCAACTTCATAACCAACCATTGTAGCAAGTACACCAGCATCTAAAGTTAAACCTTCAACTGGAACTATAGATAAATATCCATATTGAAGCCCAAAATTATCTCCTGTTGTAGATGGTGCGTTGTTTGCTAGATATCCAAATGCTGCAGTAAATCCAATGTCTCCAGCTTCGGCCTCTTTTGAAAGCTCAATTAAAAAGTTAGTTACTTCAAATCCTTCTGCCTTTTTGTCTGCATATTGATATCCAGCAGAGAATCCTCCGTGAACATCTACTGGTATTTTTAGGTTTACTTCTGAAGCATTAACTGCTCCAGTTAACAATCCTGCTACTGCTAAACTTCCTAATACCTTTTTCATATACAAACCTCCTTTTAAGAATTTTTAATAATAAATAGTGAAATAACAATATTAGCATATTTTAAACTTACATATTAAAACCTCTTTCTCCATGAGTAGCTTCATCCAGTCCCATAGTCTCAGTTTCATCATCAACTCTAGCTCCACCAGTAATAGCTTTTGATACAAAGAATAAAACAGCTGTCATAATTGCAGTGTATACGATAGTGAATAACACAGATTCTATTTGAACCCATATTTGTCCCATTCTATCTCCATTTTGAAGTGGTGAACCATCCCAAGCCAAAGATTGTAATGCAAAAAATCCAGTTGCTATAGCCCCCCATATTCCTGCAAGTCCGTGAACACCAAATGCATCTAAAGAATCATCGTATCCAAGAGATTTTTTGAGAACATAAACACCAAACCAGCCTACAATACCTGCAACCAGTCCAATAATTAATGCTCCTGTTGCATTAACGAAACCTGCTGCTGGTGTAATTGCAACCAATCCTGCAATAGCTCCAGAGGCAGCACCAAGTAATGTTGGCTTTTTAGCAGTTATCCATTCCATCATTACCCAAGATATAACAGCTGCAGCAGTTGCAAGATTTGTAGTTAGTAGTGCTACTCCAGCTACTTCATTTGCACCAAAAGCAGAACCTGCATTAAATCCAAACCAACCAAACCAAAGTAATCCCGCTCCAAGAGCTGTTAATACGACAGAAGAAGGAAGTATAGCTGTTTTCTTGTAATCTTTTCTTTTTCCAAGAAGTATGGCTAAAACTAAACCTGTTACCCCTGCATTAATGTGAACAACTGTTCCACCTGCAAAGTCTAAAGCACCAGCTTCAAATAAAAATCCACCACCCCAAACAACATGTGCAATAGGTGCATAAACAAAAGTTAGCCATAGAACTACAAAAATTATCCAAGTTGAAAACTTCATTCTTTCAATAACTGCACCAGCTGCTAAAGCTATTGTTATAGCTGCAAATGTTGATTGGAATGTGGCAAATACCCACTCAGGATAAGTTCCAGACAGTGTTTTATAGTCAACACCTGCCATCAATACTTTACTTAGTCCACCAATAATGGCATTAAAACTTCCTTCAGTAAATGCTAAAGAATATCCCCATAAGAACCAAACAACAATTGCAACTGCATAAGCCATTAAGACCATCATTACAGTATTAACAATGTTTTTAAACCTTGTCATACCACCGTAAAATAGAATTAATCCCCCAACTGTCATTAAGACAACAAAAGCAGTTGCAGTTATCATCCAGGCTGTATCACCTGTATCTAACTTTGCTTCTTCCGCAAAGGCTAAAGCAGGTAAAAGCCCTGCAAGTAATGCAGTTATTTTGTTTTTCATTCTAAAACCTCCTTTTAAATATTTATTTTTATAAGGTTTTATAAAGCAATTTCTCCTCTCTCTCCTGTTCTTATTCTTATTGCATCTTCAATTGGAATTATGAAAATTTTTCCATCTCCTACTTTTCCAGTTCTAGCTGATTCAGATATAACTTCAACTACTTTTTCTACCATATCATCATCCACAACTATTTCTATTTTTATCTTAGGAAGAAAATCTATTACATATTCAGCTCCTCTATAAAGTTCTGTGTGTCCTTTTTGTCTTCCAAATCCTTTTACCTCTGAAATAGTCATACCAAAGTTTCCAAGTTCAGAAATAGCTTCTTTAACTTCATCAAGTTTAAAGGGCTTAATAATAGCTTCTATTTTTTTCATAACTTGGAAACTTTGGTATGACTATTTCAGAGGTAAAAGGATTTGGAAGACAAAAAGGACACACAGAACTTTATAGAGGAGCTGAATATGT
>QNYP01000049.1 GCA_003978675.1 Hydrogenothermus sp. | reverse complement strand
TTTAAGAATAGAGTTTTCTTATCTTTTGGTTTTAGATTAATTTTCATTAAAATAAAGTTTTCAGCTCATTTTTATTTTCTTCTTTTAAAATTGGATTTTTTATTATCTTTCTCTAATCTCAAATTTAAAGTAATTTCACTTAATAATTTTTCAAATATGTTAAAAACTCCTTTAATATCTATAGGCTTTTCTAATATCAAATCTGATAAGTTTAAACCTTTTTCTCTTTTTTTTAGATATTCAAACCTTTTCTTTATTATTTCTTCATTTAGTAGTTTGTTCTTTTTTAAAATATTTATAAGATTAGGAGAATTTTTATAAACTTCTATAACATCAATTAAATCTCTAATTTTTAAACTTTCGGGTCTATAAAATAGTTTCTTTGCTATTATTTCTTCAGGTTGTTCGATATAAATCTCTTTTGAATTGATTTTTATTTTTTTAGGTTTTAATCCTGTTAAATTAGGTGCTACTATAAAGTCTATCTCTTGGTTATTTAGCTTTAATTTTATAAAGTTCGATTGTTCTATATAATCATTGCTTATTTCCTCTGCCTTTTCATTTAATCTTGGAGAAAGCCTTGTAAGTAGCTGTGGATTTGATAAGAAAATATCTATATCTCTACTTTTTCTATGATTGAAGTAAAACATAAGGGCTATTCCACCCCCAAAAGTCCAATCATCTATTTTTATGCCTGCTTCTTCTAATATATCTATTGCTATCTTTAAAAGTTCTTTCCAATCTGTTTCTTTCACGTTCAAACCTCAAAAAAATCCTCTAATTGCAGGTTTCTCAAGCCTCTTGGTTTTATGTATTTCTCATAATACTCTTTTATTTGTTCTATTGATATATCGTTTTCTATCATCCATTTAAACAACTCTTTTGTTGGAATTTCGGTAAATAAAACTTCCATTCTTTCATCTTTGAAATCTTTCATTTCTTTAATAGCTTTTGCAAAAACTTTATCATCTATTTCGTTTTTGTAAGCATTGTTTATTGTTATTAATTTCATCTTTTAAAACTCCCTGTATATTTTTTATGAAAAATATTATCTCCAGCAAAAGCTTTTAAATCTTCAACAGACATTTCAAATAGATCAAATAGATTTAGATTTTCTGTTTTTACTTTTTTTATAAGTTCTTTATAGAAATTTTTAAAACTATAAATTTCTATTGTTATCATAATTTTAATTTTATTTTCCCTTCCATATAATCGTGAATTAACGAATTTATTAAAGTTTGATATGTAATACCTGTTTCTAATGCTTTTTTATTTAGCTTCCTAATATCTGCTTCCGATAATCTTATAGATATAACCTTTTTTTTATATTTCTCCTTAACAGCTCTTTTTAGTTTATCTTTTTCTTTTTCTATGTTTTTTATAAGTTGCCATTCATCATTTTCTATTTCTTGTATAAGCTTTTTTTCATTTATCATCCTTATCACCTCTCAAATATTTTGAAGTTCCTCTAATTCTAATTCATCTTTATGAACATTCCCAAAACAAGTAAGCTATAAAGCAAAAGAGCCACTTTCATTCTGTTAATTTTAATATAATTATGTAGTGTTTAAAAAACTTTAGGAGTAGTTAAGCTGTTTAAATTTAAATTAATTAAAGAAGACGGTAATGCAAGATTAGGTAAAATATACACTCCTCATGGAGAAATACATACTCCAGTTTTTATGCCTGTTGGAACAGTAGGAACTGTTAAAGCAATAACTAAACATCATCTTCTAGAAACAAAACCCCAAATAATTTTAGGTAATACTTATCATTTATATTTAAGACCGGGAGTAGAAGTTTTAAAACATTTTGGTGGACTTCATAATTTCATGAACTGGGACAAACCAATATTAACTGATAGTGGAGGATTTCAGGTTTTTTCACTTGCAAAAGGTAAAGAAAAAGCAGGAAAACATAAAGCTGAAGTAGTTTTAACAGATGACGGGGTGAAATTTAGGTCTCATATAGATGGAAGCTGGCATTATTTTACCCCAGAACTTGTTATAGAAATTCAGGAAATAATAGGTAGTGATATTATGATGCCTTTAGATGTTTGTCCTCCTTATCCTGTTTCAAAAACTACTGCTTTAGATGCTGTTAAAAAAACTATAGATTGGCTTAAAAGGTCTAAAAATGCAAAAAAACAAAACCATCAGGCACTTTTTGGAATAATACAGGGTTCAACATACAAAGATTTAAGAAAAGAAAGTGCTTTAATGACAGTAGAACTTGATATGGATGGATACTCAATAGGAGGATTGTCCGTAGGAGAACCTGCTGAGTATATGTATGAAATGACAGAAGTTGTTGTTGAATACATACCAAGAAGAAAACCTAGGTATTTAATGGGAGTTGGAACTCCAGAAAACATAATAGAAAGTGTGGATAGAGGCGTTGATATGTTTGATTGTGTAATGCCTACAAGAAATGCGAGAAATGGAACTTTGTTTACCCATAGAGGAAGGTTAAACATAAATGCTGGAAAATATAAATTTAGTGATGAGTCTATTGATGAAGAATGCGATTGCTACACATGTAAAAATTTCTCTAGAGGATACATAAGGCATCTTTACAATGCAGGAGAAATAACAGCTATGATACTTGGAACTATACATAATCTTAGATTTTATAACAAAATGATGGAAGATATTAGAAAGGCTATATCAGAAGGTAGATTTTCCAGTTTTAAAAAGGAGTTTTTGGAAAAGTTAAAAAGTGATTGAAAAAATCTTTAAAGATTTTTAATATCTGTACTGATTTACAATATGATATAAATCATAAAACACTCTCTAAGTAGCTTAAAATCTAAATTTTATTTTTGAGACAATGTTGAGATTTTAAATTTGACAAAATTAAGGAATATTCTTATTATAATAGTAGGTCTGTACAAAATAGTGGCTACTTGGAAAATAAATATGTTAATTTATAAGGGTCGTAGAGGGGCTGTTGCTTTTTCCCGCTTTTATTAGGGAATTGCGACGTTT
>QNYP01000146.1 GCA_003978675.1 Hydrogenothermus sp. | reverse complement strand
TTCCTGTGATTACAGCAGTTTTTATATCAACAGCTTTAAGTAAACCAATTCCTAAACCATCTTGGACACAAAAAAATGGAGAAGAAATAAAAGAATTTTGCGTCCAAGATGGTTTAGGAATTGGTTTACTTAAAGCTGTTGATATAAAAACTGCTGTAATCACAGGAAGAAAGTCAGAAATTTTGGAAAAAAGAATAAAAGATTTAAAAATAGATATCTTATTTCAAGGAAAAATAAAAAAAGAAGGAGCTTATGAGGAAATAAAGAAAAGATTTAATGTAAATGACGAGAATATATTATTCATTGGAGATGATGTTATAGATATTCCTGTTTTAAAAAAAGTTGGTATATCTGTGGCTGTTAGAAATGCAGTCCCTGAAGTAAAAAAAGTCTGTGATTACATAACCAAAAAATCTGGTGGGAATGGTGCCGTTAGAGAGGTTATAGATTTACTTTTAAAATATAGAGACGAACTGGATATTGCTGTTGAGAGGTTTATAAATGGCAAGCATTGATAAAGAAAAATGGAATAAAAAATATAGTAAAAAGCAATATATAGAAGAAAAGCCTTCCGAAATTTTAGAAAAATTTTACTCAGTAGCAAACATAGGAAATGCTTTAGATATAGCCTGTGGAACTGGTAGAAATGCTATATTTCTTGCAAATAAGGGTTTTAATGTTGACGCAATAGATATATCTGATGTTGCAATAAAAATACTAAAAGAAAAAAATCCACACATTAATACTATTATTGCAGATTTAGATGAGTATAACTTGAAAGAAAATAAATATGAGCTAATTGTAAATGTAAATTTTCTAAATAGAAACTTAATTCCTTCCATTAAAGAAGCTTTAAAAACAGGTGGAATTGTTATTTTTGAAACTTTTGTTGTTTCTCAAAGAAGAAAAAATAAGTCTTATTACCTAAGACCTAATGAACTTTTAAGACTATTTTTAGACTTTCATATCATATTTTACGAAGAAAAAGATGTATCAAAAGAAGAAAGAAAAGCTTATTTAGTTGCTAGGAAAGTATGCTAGACAAAGATACAAAAAAAATCTTTGCTATAGCCCTTCCTGCTGCCTTAAATAACTTTTTGGATATGCTTCAAATTCTTGTTGACATGTTATTTATTGGTAGAATTTCTCCTCAGGCTATAGCAGGTGTTGGACTATCTATGCAACTGATTGGTTTTTTATATGCATTTATAACAATTTTTAGTGTTGGAACAAACTCTGTGATTGCCCAATTTGTAGGAGCAAAAAGAATAAACAACGCTAAAGTTACTACTTTTACAAATGCTATTGTATCTTTAATTTTTTCTATTCCTTTTACTATTTTCCTGTTTTTGTTTTCTAAATTGTTTTTTTCTACTTTTACAGATGACGAAATCGTCTTAAATTTATCTTCTGATTATATGAAAGTAATAAGCTTATCTGTTCCTTTCTTATTTATTGGGGCTGTTTTTGTTTCTACTTCTAATGGGTATGGAGATACGAAAACACCGTTAATAATTGGAATTGTAGGAAATATAATAAATACAATTCTCGATTATCTTTTAATTTTTGGAAATTTTGGTTTTCCTAGACTCGAAGTAGTGGGAGCTGCAGTAGCAACAACAATTGCTTATGTGTCAGAAGTTGTAATCTATTTGGTTCTTATATATAAAAGGCAAATAATAGGAATTTTACCTTTATTTAATAAAAAAGTATTAAAAAAAACATTGCAAATAGGTATTCCTTCTAGCTTAGAAAGGATTATTATTTATAGTTCCTTTATGTTTTTTGTATGGGTTATAAGCCAATATGGAGTTTATACCCTTGCTGGATATCAGATTGGACTCAGAATTGAGGGGCTTGCATTCATGCCAGGTTTTGGATTTGCAATTGCTGCAATGACACTAGTTGGACAGAGCATAGGAGAAAAAAATATTTTAAAAGCAAAAAAACTAGGACTTAAAACTGCTTACATAAGTGCATTTATCATGCAAACTGCTGGAGTTTTTATATTTTTATTTTCTGATAATTTAGCAAATATATTTACCAATGACCCTAAAACTATAAAAGAAGCATCTTTATATTTGAAGGTTGTTGCTATTTCCCAATTTCCTTTAGCTATTGACTTTGTCTTATCTGGAGCTTTAAGAGGTGCTGGAGCTTCTAAAATTTCTTTAGCTGTAAATACTTTATGTTTATGGATTTTTAGACTGATACCTGCTTTTATTATAACAATAACTTTAAAAGACTTATTTTTAGTGTATCTTATAATGGTTATTGAAACATTCATAAAAGGATTTGTTATATGGTATATTTTTGCTAAAAATAAGTGGATAAGGGGGATAAAATATGCCTGAAAATATTGACACAAATAAAATCTATGATGTTGTTAACAATCCTGATAAGTATCTAAATAAATTCGAAGAAAAAAAAGAAAATATAAAAAAGGAAATAGCTGAAAAACTCCCTCCAGATTTAAAACCTTACATGGAAGGAAATACAGGAGATATAGTTTTGTTTATCTTTGCAATGTTTATTTTAATTTTATTCCTGAAAGTTATTAATCTTGCCCTTAGAATAATTTTAAATATCGTTGGAATTGCATCTATTATTTTTGTAGTTTATTTACTGTTTAAACACTTTACAGGAAACAGTTAAACAGAAATGATAAAGACAAAAAGCAGTATGTTTAGTAATACAAAATATGACAGCCTAACAGGCAAAACATACACTAAAAACAAAGCTAAGTAATATAAAATTAAATACAGAGCAGAAACACAATGATTAGTTATCATTATTTCAAAGTTGTTTAACCACTTAACTATGTTTGAAAAAAATACTCCTACATAATCCATTACGTTTAGTGAACTACTCCTCAATAAATTGAGGAGCTTCCTGCTTCACAGCTGGATGTCTCGTAGACTAGGACTTATCTCCCATTCTGCCGACAGTACCAGCTCCACAGGCTTGAGCTCGGGTAGTTCCTACCCTACCACCCGTTAGGTGGGTGAGCCCTATCTGGTA
>QNYP01000152.1 GCA_003978675.1 Hydrogenothermus sp. | reverse complement strand
TTTTGACGATGTTCTGCTATTACCACAAAAATCAGATGTTTTACCTCATGAAACAGATGTAAGCACTTATTTAACTCCTAAAATCAAGCTAAATATTCCATTAATTTCAGCTGCGATGGATACCGTAACAGAACACAGACTTGCCATTGCCCTTGCTAGGGAAGGTGGAATTGGAATAATCCACAGGAATATGAGTATAGAAGACCAGAAGAAAGAAGTAGAAAGGGTAAAAAAAGCTGAAAGTGGAATGATTACTGAGCCTATAACTATAAAACCAAACCAAGCTGTAAAAGAAGCACTAGAAATAATGGCTAACTACAAAATATCTGGTGTTCCTGTTGTTGATAACGAAAATAAACTAATAGGTATTCTTACAAATAGGGATTTAAGATTTTTACATAAAAAAGATTATGCTAAACCTGTTGAACAATTTATGACAAAGGCTCCGTTAATAACTGCCAAGGAAGGTATTACTTTAGATGAAGCAATGGAAATCCTCCAAAAACATAAGGTAGAAAAACTTCCTGTTGTTGATGAAGAAGGAAAGTTAAAGGGCTTAATTACAATTAAAGATATAGTAAAAAGAAAACAATATCCAAACGCTTGTAAAGATGAGCTTGGAAGATTAAGGGTTGGTGCAGCTGTTGGAACAGGTCCTGATACTTTTGAAAGAGTAGCAGCATTAATTGAAGCAGGAGTTGATGTTATTGTTGTTGATACTGCACATGGACATTCTGTAAGAGTGTTAAAAACAATAGAGAAAATTAGAGAGCAATATCCTGATTTAAATATTATTGGTGGAAACATTGCAACTGCAGAAGCTGCAGAAGATTTAATTAAAGCAGGTGTTGATGGAGTAAAGATAGGAGTTGGTCCTGGTTCTATTTGTACAACTAGAGTTGTTGCTGGGATTGGTGTTCCTCAAGTAACTGCAGTAGCAAAAGCTTCAGAAGTTGCTCATAAATATGGTAAGACAGCTATAGCAGATGGGGGAATTAGATACTCTGGAGATATAGTAAAAGCTATTGCAGCTGGAGCTGATGTTGTAATGCTTGGTAGTTTATTTGCTGGAACAGAGGAAAGCCCGGGAGAAAGAATTTTCTATCAAGGAAGAGCTTATAAAGTTTACAGAGGAATGGGTTCATTAGGAGCTATGAAAGCAAGATATTCTTCTGATAGATATTCTCAAGAAAATTTAGAAAAATTTGTTCCTGAAGGAATAGAAGGTAGAATTCCATTTAAAGGACCTTTATCTGATGTTGTTTACCAGTTGGTTGGTGGTCTTCGTTCTGGAATGGGATATACAGGAAGTAGAACTATAAAGGAACTACAGCAAAAAGGAAAATTTGTAAAAATAACAAATGCAGGTTTAAGAGAAAGTCATGCCCATGATGTTTATATAACTCATGAGGCTCCCAATTACTGGGTAGACTAAAAAGGAGGGGCAAAAGATGGAAAATGCTCCTATTACTGCTATAATTTCTGCTGTTTTTTTCTTGATAATTGCAGGAATAATACTATTCTTTATATTAAGAGATGCATTTAAACAGCTAAAAAATGAAAATAAGGAGTAAGCATTGAAAAAAAGTAATTTTTCTCCTTTTGATATGCTTTTAACTCAAGAAATAACAAATTTAGAAAGATTTATTGTAAAAAGCCCTCTAGGAAGCGATCAGTTTTGGAGTGAGTGGCAGTCAAAATCTGGTGAAATTGTTATTACTAAAGCTGCTATAAAAAGAGCTTTAAGATTATATAGAAATGAACTCTCAGATGAGGAAATTCTAAAATTGTCTTCATTGCTTGAAGCATATAAGGAAATTTCAAATTACTTAGAGCTATTAAGACAAACAGCTTTAAAAATTAAAGGAGTTGAGGCTCCAAACTGGGATATTTTTGATGGACTTGAAAGTGAAAATGGAGAGGAAGAGGACAACCTCTAATGGTCGTCCTCAAATTTTTCTTTTAACATGGCTGGTATTTCGTGAACATTATGACATTTATAACAAGTTCCTCCTAATTCTCCTAAAGTTTTAAACACTGTTTTTGAATCTTTAGCCATTATTGCCTTTTTTAGTTTATTTATATTTTCTTGAGTCTGTTTTCCAAAATACACATCTTCAACAATTTTATTTGTATGACATTCTGAACAGCTTTGAGATATAGCCATAAATCTTTTTGCAAAGTTTTTAGCTGATTTTGATGCTTTTTTAAAGTCTCCTTCTGTAGTATAGATTTTTGTAAGTTTGTAATCATTTGTCATTTTTTTCATATAATCATGAATATTGTATTCCATTCCTGAAACTGGGTCTTCTAGTGAAACTAAATCAAAAGATGGATAATGATATTTTATTTTTGCTGGTAATTGATATCTAGCATGACATCCTGAACATGTTTTTCCAATAATTTGGGCATATTTTTGAACTTTAGATGTGTTTTTTTCTTCAACAGCTTTTACTAGGGCTTCTATTTCCTTCTTTCTTAATCCTTTATCCCACTTTGGAACCATTTGTCCAATTTTTAAGTATCCTTCTTTTAACTTAACAGCCCATTTTTTAGCGTTATCCCAATCTCCTTCCTTTATGTTTACAAATATTCCTGTAAATGCTGTGGATAAACCATACATGTTATATAAGAATACTGGTTGCTCTGAATTTGGAGGATAGTATTTATCAAGTTCTTTTGGAGGAACTTTTAGTTTTACAGTAGAGCCTGCTAAAGCAAATGTGGATACACATAGTAAACCTGCTATTATATTTTTTACCATTTTTACAGCCCCTTACTTAATCTATACTAAATATAAATCTATAGTTTGTAGTAAATGAAGTCAATCTTCATAAATTATTAAAAAGTAAGCCTTTGAATATTTGCATATAGGACATCGCCAAATATCTGGTAAATCTTCAAAGGAAACCCCAGGAGGTATTATTCTATTTTCATCTCCCTTTTGTGGGTCATATATATATCCGCAAATTCTGCATTTCCTTTTTCCTGTATCTAGATTATGGGTAATAATTTTTAGCTTCATTTACTACAAACTATAGATTTATATTTAGTATAGATTAAGTAAGGGGCTGTAAAAATGGTAAAAAAT
>QNYP01000153.1 GCA_003978675.1 Hydrogenothermus sp. | reverse complement strand
AGATGGGACAAATTCAACCCGTGGATACATGATGAGAACTGTTGCAAAAGCTAAAACATACGGTTTTTCAATAAAAAAGGGTTTTAATATTAGTAATATTAATATAAAGACTGGTATTGATGGATACATAAGAAATTGGAGAGCTGACAATATAGTGATGAATAATGATAATAAAGGTATGATTCCAAATGTTTACATAAACAATATAGGAGCATTTTTACAATTAAGAAAAAATTTAAACAAAAACATGATAACAGCAGGTATAAGATACGATATTTCTTACTCAAAAGCAGACAAAAATACTTTAGGAACAGCTAATAAAACTTTATATGATGAATATTATCTAAATAACTATGACTTATCAAAAACAGATACATATTTCTCAGGATTTTTTAAATATGAATATAGACCAACGAAAAAACTTTCATTATTTTCAGGTATAGGTAGAACGGTTAGAGTTCCAGACCCTCAAGAAAGATACATAGCTCTGAGAAAACCTATGACAAATCCCGATTGGATAGGAAATCCAAATTTAAAACCTCCTAAAAATACGGAATTAGATATTGGAGCGAAATATATAAGCAAAAATTTAAAATTTGAAACAACTGCATTTTACAGTTATGTAAATGACTATATCTACCTTACAAAAATTACAGCTACAAAACAAGCAACAAGTTATCAGAATATAGATGCTAAGTTTTATGGATTTGATTTCTCTGCTACTTACAATATTAAAGATTTTTATTTTGTAGAATTTGGCGGAGCTTGTCAGATTGGAGAAAAAACATCAGGGCAAGATAAAGACATAGCAGAAATACCTCCATTTAAATTAAGAGCCAGTATAGGTTTTGATGATACACAAAAGTTTGCAAGGTTAGATGTAATACATGCATTTAAACAAACTAAAGTTGATTCAACTCTAAACGAGCAAGAAACTCCAGAATGGACAACTGTAAATATAAAAGCAGGATATAAATATAAGAACTTTTCATTAGTTTCAGGAATAGATAATTTATTTAATCAAACTTATTATACACATCTTTCTTACTTAAGAGACCCGTTTTCGACAGGTATGAAAGTTCCTGAGCCAGGAAGATTTATTTATATCAGTGTTGCGAGTAGGTTCTAACAAAAATCATTTTGATTTTTATAGGGCATTGATATACTCTTATTTATATTAGCTTTTAGTTTTGGAGGAAAAAATGGATATAGAAAATATCGACCCAAAAATACTAGAAAAAATGCAAAGATTTGCCAATACTTTTGCGGAAAAATCAGGAACAGTAGTTAATCCAAACAAAGAAGCATCTGATACGGTTATAAAAGGATTGGCTTCACACGCTCAGGAACTTGGCAAGCCTCTTTGCCCATGTAATTTTTACCCTGATAAAAAAGAGGAAGTAAAGAAGAGAAGATGGATTTGTGCCTGTGATGAAATGCAAATATTTAAATACTGCCACTGCTTGTTATTTGTTAGAGAAGATGGAATGCCAATTACTGAATATTTGCCAGAATGGCATGAAGGAAGACAGATATATGGACTTGTAGAAGACCCTACTCCAGATAAAGGAAGGGCAATGGCTAAATTTGATAAAATTGTTGCTTATCTGAAAGAATATGTAAAAGAACACAACTTAGATATTCCAGAAGAGGAAATAATAGCTTGGGCAGAAAAAGTAGCAAAGAAAAAATAATGAGATATTTTTGGGGAATATTATTTTTATTTTTAGGAATTGCAGGTGTTTTACTACCAATACTTCCGGGACTACCGTTTTTTGTAGTTTCGGCATTTTTATTTGGCTTAATTTCTGAAGAACAGCTAATAAAAGGATTAAAGAAGTTCAAAATTAAAGATGAAAAAATGGCAAAATGGTCAAATAGGTTAATAAATTACATAATTATTAGATATATACACAAAAGGAATATAAATCTTTATACATAAAATAAGGAGAAGCTAGGAAGCTCCTCCTGTGAAAATTTTAAGTTGCTTTTTTTGATAAGTATAGTTTGTAAACTAAATCTACTAAAATTACAACTGCACCAGCAACAATTAAGGCATCAGGAATTATTCTTACCCACATCCAAAAACCAAGACTTTCTAAGACTTCTCTAGTTCTTGCAACCCAATATCCATAGTTAAATGCCCATTCCATTTGTTTTTCACCAATGATAAGAACAGGTATAGCAAATAGGAATATCCCAATTGTTGTTAGCCAAAAACCAATATTGGATATTTTTTCATCCCACTGCAATCCTTTTGCGAGAGCATTAGCCCTAACTATGAAATATAAAAATGCTATAGATATGTATCCAAATGCTCCAAGTAGAGCAACATGTCCATGAGCCATTCCAAAGTAAGTTCCATGTTCAAAGTAATTCACTATAGGTAAATTTATGAGCATTCCATAAAATCCAGCTCCAAGCCAGTTTAAAAATGCTGAACCAGCAAGCCATAAAAATGCCATTCTAAATGGAAAAACTTCTCCTCTACTTTTGATATTTAAATACTCTTTGGTAGCTTCTATCATAAGAATTACTAAGGGTAACGGTTCTAAAGATGATAATACTCCTCCCCAAGCTATCCAAAACTCATTTTCTCCCATCCAAAAATAATGGTGCCCTGTTCCTATTGTTCCAGCAGCAACAATTAAAAATGCTTCGAATAACATCATGACTGTTGCAAATCTTGCAGAAACAAGTCCCAAAGCAACTGTTAAGAATGCTAAAGTCCCTGCAGCAAATAACTCGAAAGTGTTTTCAACCCAAAGATGAACAACCCACCATCTGAAATAATCATCTATAGTAAAGTTTGGAATAATCTTATGAATAGGAAGCATACCTGCTATATATAAAATGGCTATTGCAAAAGCTGCCCATATCATCATTTGAAGAGGAGGAGTAACCTTTTCTGCCTTTTTAACTGTAAAGAAGACTATAGAGAACCAAAGAACTAAGCCAATAACGAGGCCAATATCCCATAATCTTCCTAGCTCTATATATTCTCTACCTTCGGAACCTAACCAATACCACAGGTTATCAGGAAGCTTACCTAAAGCACCTAGCCAAAGACCGATTAAACCACCACCACCTACAATTAAAAGAGCAATCCATAAAATATCAACTGCAATGGGAAACTTAAAGTCTTTCCCTTTAGACGCAAGGGGAGCAATAAATAATCCTCCAGC
>QNYP01000150.1 GCA_003978675.1 Hydrogenothermus sp. | reverse complement strand
CTAAATTAGAAGATGGTAAAACCTGTTTTGTTCCATACGTTTTGCCAGATGAAGAAGTTGAGATTGAAATTAATAAAGATAAAAAAAATTTCTGTGAAGCAACTCCTAAAAATATACTTAAATCAAACGAATATAGAAAAGACCCACCCTGTAAGTATTACACAATATGTGGGGGTTGTGATTTTCAACATATATTGTATGAATATCAGTTAAAATTAAAAAAGGAAGCTTTAGAAGAAACATTAAATAGAATAGCTAAGGAAAATATACAGATAGAAAAAATAATTCCATCTAGTAGTGAGCTATTTTATAGAAATAAAGTTCAACTAAAATATGATGGTGAAAAACTTGGTTTTTTCAAGGCAGAAAGTAATGAAGTTGTAGATATAGAAAACTGTCCAATTACTGATGAAGGTATAAATAAAGCCATAGATTTCTTAAAAAATTTTCTAAAAAACAAAAACTTCATAAAAGAAATACATATTTATAAATCTTCTACAGAAAAAGCCTTGGTTAAGTTTATAACAGAAGAATATTTTGAATTAGATTTTGAAGATTTTAAAGAAAAATTTCCTATAAATTTATCTGCAGTAGCCATTTATAAAAAGCATAAAAGATTAAAAACTTATGGAACACCTTTTGTTTTTGAAAAAGTAAACCAATATACATTTAGGGTAAGCATAGATTCATTCTTTCAGGTAAATAAATATCAGATAGAAAATTTTATAAATGAAGTTTTAGTAGAAATTCCAGAGGATAAATCTTTAACTATTGGAGATTTATTTTGCGGAGTTGGAACATTATCAATTCCTACTGCAAAGAAAGTAAAAAAAGTTTTTGGAATTGAAATAAGTAAATCTGCAGTTAAAGATGCGAAATACAATGCAAGGATAAACTCTGTTAATAATGTAAATTTTTATGAAATTGTTGCAGACAAAGCGGGAGATTTTCTTTTTGGATTTAATTCCGGTATACTAATCTTTGATCCACCAAGAACAGGTTTATCAAAAAAACTTATAAAAAAGGTGTTAGAACTAAAATCTTTACGAAAAATAATATATGTATCTTGTTATCCTCCAACGTTGGCAAGGGATATAACCCTTTTAAAAGAAGGAGGATTTAAACTTGAAAAATTAAAAATGATAGATATGTTTCCACAAACACATCACATAGAAGCTATTGCTGTTTTAAATAAGCCATAAAATCATCAAAAGGCATAGGTTTTGCAAAGTAAAATCCTTGTGCGTAATCACAACCTAAAATTCTGAGTATTTCTGCCTGTGCTTTTGTTTCTACTCCTTCTGCAACAACCTTCATATTCATCATTTTAGCTATCTGAATAATAATTTTCACAAGCTCTGCATCATTTTCGTCGTTAAATATATCTTTTATAAAACTTCTGTCTATTTTTATCTCTGATGCAGGAATAAGTTTTAAGTAGTTTAAAGAGGAATATCCAGTTCCAAAATCGTCTATTGAAATTGTGTATCCCAACTCTTTTACATTGTTTAGTCTTGATAAATGTATATCTGGATTTTTCATGGTTTCTGTTTCTGTTATCTCAACTATTATACTTTCAGGTTTTACTTCGTTCTGGCAGGATAAGCCATATAACTTAGTAGGGCAGTTATCAAACTTAAGCTGTTCAAAGGACATATTTATAGATATTTTTAAATCTGGAAATTCCCTTATTATTTGAGATGCATATTTTAAGGTTTTTTCGGTTATAATGCACCCTGCGTCAAACATAAGATTTGCTTCAACTAAAGCAGGAATAAACTCTGCAGGGGAAACTTTCCATCTAGCGAGAGCTTCGGCTCCTACAACTCTACCAGTTTGTAATTCTATTTTTGGTTGGAAATATACATCAAACTCTCTATTTTTTATGGCATTTTTTAAATCATTTATTAGTATAATGTGTTTTCTAAAATTCTTGTTTATTTCCTTGTTAAAAATAAAAATTTCTCCTCTTCCTTTTTTCTTAGCTTCTTTTAGAGCTAACTCCACATTGGATATAAGTTCATCGGCATCTTTTCCATCATAAGGAAAGAAAGCAACTCCAAAATTAAAATCTAAATGTATTTCTTCATTTTTAATGTGAAATGGTTTTGCTAAACAATCTCTAATTTTTGACAGAATATATGAAGAAAATCTCTCCTGAGATTTATACTTTCTAACTGCAATAACAAACTCATCAGAACCATATCTAGCAATTAAATCTGTTTCAAATATACAATCTCTTAGCCTGTTGGCAACTTCTTTTAATATTTCATCTCCTACCGAACTTCCCATTGTGTCATTTATATCTGTAAAGTTATAAATATCAAATAAAATTATTCCAACTTCATCATTTTCTTTTTGAGCTTCTTTCAATATATAATTAAGTTCCTGTTTGAATAGTTGCTTATTAGCAAGTCCTGTTGTTAAATCAAAATTTTCAAGTTCATAAAGTCTATCTTCTAGTTCTTTTTGATGTGTAATATCAATTAAGGTTATAAGCCCAGCATTTTCATTTTTATATTTGATAGGAGAAATGGTTGAATAAGTCCATTTTGTAGTTCCATCTTTTCCTTTTATAGGTAAAACAATATGTAATGGATTTTCAAATTTTCCTCTTACTATTTCTTTTGTAATATCTTTGAGAACCTCTTTATACTCTTCTGAAACTAATTCCCATAGATGTATATTTTTTAAACTATCTTTTTTATAACCTATTAATGATAAAAAATTTTCATTAACAAACTTAAATTTTTCACCAAATACAGCAATACTTATAGGGGAGTTTGAGATTACATTGCTGTATATATCTCCTAGCTCTTTTATTTTAGATATGTCCTGTTTAATACCTATGTAATATTTTTTCCCATTTGCCTCTATTTGATAAGCATTTAGCCACAATGTTAAAAATCTTCCATCTTTTGTTAAAGACTGAATTTCCCCAGAAAAATATCCTTTTTTATTTATATCATCTAGTATTTTTTCAAGTTTTTCCCCTAGATGTATTTCTGGTGTTTTCCCTTTTATATCTTCATTTAAATATCCAAGTAATTTCTTATGTGCTTCATTTTGGGCTATATATTTACCTTCGTCATTTAAGTGAAGATATAAAAGGGAAAACACCAGAAATACATCTAGGGGAAAAACTTGAAAAAATACTAGATGATATAAATAAAAAAGGATATTTTTCTGGGG
>QNYP01000151.1 GCA_003978675.1 Hydrogenothermus sp. | reverse complement strand
TTCCAATACCCATTTCAGAAAGTTTATAGTTTAAAAATTCTTTATATTTCATTTGTATCTCCTTTTTATTGTATAATTACCTGTATAATTACTAACTTAAAAAGGAGATACAAATGAAATATAAAGAATTTTTAAACTATAAACTTTCTGAAATGGGTATTGGAACTTATCTTGGGAATACAGATGAAGAAACAGACAATAATTATTATGAAACTATTAAATTGGGAGTATATAAAGGAATTAATGTTATAGATACCGCTATTAACTATAGAGGAATGAAAAGTGAGAGGGTAATAGGAAAAATATTAAATGAAGTTGATAGAAGCAAAGTTGTTATTTCTACAAAAGGTGGATATATCACTCCTCCCCCAGAAGCTAAAGAACCAGCCAGATGGTTTAAAGAAGAAATGCTTGGTAAAGGTATAATTTCACCAGAGGATATAACTCAAACTGGAAATGTAATAACTGCTAAATACATAGATTGGGCATTTGAAACAAGCCTTAAAAATTTATCTACAGATTATATAGATGTTTATTTCCTACATAATCCAGAAGACCAACTTTTAAATTTTGATAGGGATAATTTTTATAAAAAGTTGAGGGTTGTATTTAGATTGTTAGAAGGTAAAGTTAAAGAAGAAAAATTAAAGTATTATGGACTTGCTACATGGAATGGTTTTAGAGTTTCTCCAGATAGTAGACAGTATTTGCCATTAAAAGATATTTACGATATTGCTGTGGAAGTAGGAGGAGAAAATCACCATTTTAGATTTATTCAACTTCCTTATAATATGGCTATGCCAGAAGCTTACTTTTTCAAGAATCAGTTAGTAGATGGTGAATATGTTTCAACATTTGAAGCTTGCCAAAAACTTGGAATTTATACATATACAAGTGCATCTATTATGCAAACTAGAATTTTAGGAAAAATTCCTGAAGAAGTTGTTAAACTCTTAGGAGTAAATTCCCAAGTTTTAGCAGCTATACAGTTTGTTAGAAGTACTCCCGGAGTTGGAACTGCTTTAATAGGTATGAGTAAAAAACAACATTTAGAGGAAAATCTAAAAATTGAGGATATTCCTCCTGCAGATAAATCTGTTATAGATAGTTTGATGAAATATTAATGAAAATACTAGTTTTTGTCTATGGAACTTTAAAGAAAGGTTTTGAGAATTACCATTTTTTAAAGAATTGTAAATTTATAGGAAATGCAAAAACAAAATATAAATATGCTTTATATGAAAAAGTTTATCCATATGTTTCTCATAGTCCACAGATTTCACATATTTACGGAGAAGTTTATGAAATTAATAATCTTGTTTTAAAAAATCTTGATATGCTTGAAGGGCATCCTAATGAATATAAAAGGGAAATCGTGCCTGTAATTTTAGATAATATTAATAAAGAAATTAGGGCTTGGATGTATTTTAATGATAAATACAAAGGTGGTAAATTAATACCTTTTGGAATTTATACTAAATAAAGACAAGCCTATAAAATAAAAGTAAAAAAAGCCTGCAATATGCAGGCAATTAGTAGGATTAGTAGCAGCAGGAAAATGAAGGTTAAGCATCATTAATATTTTTTGAAATGCTATAAAATTTACATTGGTTTTTATGAATACAGTTTTCGCAATCTTCCAGGATTTTTCTTAAAGAACTTATGCTACCTTTATGACATAAAAAGAGGGGAATTCCCCTCTCTTTTGAAACAGCTTTTGCTGTTTTAGCTGTGTTGTGGTTAATGTTTGATGTAATAATTACTATAGCATCGGAATTCTTTAAAATGTCCCTTAAATTAGGGTGTTTATCTAGTATAAATTTAGGTTTAAGATTTTTTTCTTTACAGATCTTTTCATAATCTTTTTTTAATTTATGAATTCCTCCAACTATTGTAATCGTCATTTTTACACCTTTTAGAAAATAAATCCCATACCTAACTCAAACACATCAGGTTCTCCACCACCTTTGTTATCTCTAAACTGGTAATCTGCCTTTAAGATTATGTTTGGATGAGGTTTAAAGTTGAAACCAACAGTCCAGATAGTTTTGTCATTTGTTTTATCTGCTGTAAATCCTGCTGGAACTTTCTCTTGAGTATTAAATCTTTCGTATCTAACAAATAAAGGAAGAGAAAATTTGTTATTTTTAGTGATTATAGGAAATACATCATAAGCTAAGTTTACATAATACCCGTAAACTTCTTTACCAATAGTTTTGCCTAAAGCAGTAGATATCTTATCTGCGTCTGATAGATATCCTTTTACATAAAGTCCTGTAATTTCAAAGCCTTTCCAATTGTATCTTAAGTGAATATCATACATTTTAACTGTTCCATCTATTTTGTTTCCATTTACATCTTTATCTCCTTGTCCTGAGTTACCTTGATATGCAGAAATACCAGCCATTAGCCCATCTATACCTGTATAATCAAATCTTGCTACAAACGCTAAATCTTCTGCATATGCTTTTCCTCCAGCTTGTCTCCCATTTCTTACCCAAGAGTCAGAAGAAAATCCTTTTCCTTTTGCATTATAGTAAAATCCATTAACTATTCCCAAGTAATATGTAAAACTGTCTGCATTGCTAAATAGCATTATTCCATTTTCGTTCCAGGTAGAAGGTATAATTTTTGTCTCAACTTCCGGTCTATTTACAGAGTTAAAGAATATAGGTTCGTGTAGAAGGTTTGTAACTCCAAGAGGTATAAGTTGGTTTCCTACTCTAATGTTAAAGTAATTATTGAATAAAAAGTCTATATATAGGAATTCAATTTTTGCTTCATCAGTGTGTTCAAATTCTATTTCAGAGTTAAGAATAATTTTGTCTGTAAATTTATAACCTATATAAGGTATGAATCTATAAGTATCTGTATAATCTTTCTTAGTAGAACTTTGCCAGTTTTGGTAAATAATTTCTCCATAACCACCTATCGATAAACCTTTTGGAGAAAAGTAAACTTTAGATGCTGCATATCCCATACCTGCAAACTGTTGCTGTCTTAGTTCAGGGATAGCTACCTGTTGTTTTAGATCGGCAATTTCGTCAATGAGTAGTTGATTTTTTTCCTCTAAAGATTCTATCCTCTTTTTTAGCTCTTCAATATCTGTAGAGGCTATGGCGGTTGTAGCTAAGGTTGCTGTTAAAGCTAAGCTGGCTAGTTTTCTCATTTATATTCCTCCTTTTTTGAAATT
>QNYP01000149.1 GCA_003978675.1 Hydrogenothermus sp. | reverse complement strand
TTTTTCTTGCATTCTCCCGCTTTTCTTAGGGAATTGCGACACATCTATAATCTTCGATGCTTCTGTAGAGTTTAGTTCTTCTACTTGCATTTTCCCGCTTTTCTTAGGGAATTGCGACATCCATAAAAGCAGGGAGTTTACGATATATTTTTTTCTTGCATTCTCCCGCTTTTCTTAGAGAATTGAAATTCTATTCTTAAGCCTTCCTTTTTACTCGAGATTTAATTAAATAAAAAATGCTAAAATTTTATTGATATGTTTCTACCTCATAAGGAGTAATAATGTATTACGGAATAGATGCAGGTATTAAAGATTTTTCTGTTTGTATAATGAATGAAGAAAAAGAAGTTGTTTATATTAGCAATTTCTGGAAAGAAGGATTATTCTGGTTTATAGACCATCATTGGCCTAAAACAATAACAATTAACCTTCCTGATGAGAAAGAAATGGATGCTCCTGCAAGACTGAAAACTGCTCTTGAGATAATACATAAATTAAAGACTGTCTTTGATTATAAATCTCCCACTTTAGAAGAAATAAAAGAAAAAACTCCCCATATCATCATAAAAACATCTGCAGATTTATTTTTTCAAAAATTTATTAGAAAACAGCTACTTCCATTTCATACTAGAGAAGGTTTAGAACAAAGAATTTACAACCTTAAAAAAACAGGCATTAAAGTGGATAAATCAATATTAGCTAAAGATAAAAATAAACTTAGAAGAGAACTTGGAGCAATTATTGCCTCTTTTACTTCTTTAAGTGTTGATAAAAATAGTTTTGAAAAAGTTGATATAGAGAAAGGATTTTTAATTGTTCCAAAGTATAGATTTGTCCCTTCTACAAATCGTATAATTAGAAGAAAAACTAAAGCTTTGGAGCAATAGTGGAAAAAGATTTTGGTGGTTTTAAAGGCATTTTAGTTTATGGTCTTGGTTTAATTGGAGGTTCTTTTGCAAAATCTTTAAAATCTGAAGGATTTCAAGGGAAAATTTATGGATTTGACTTAAGTGAAGGTAGAGTTAAAACTGCTGAAAGTATGAAAGTTATTGATAGAGGTTTTACAAATCCTGAAGAAATACCGTGGAATGATATAGACCTTGTTGTTATTGCTACTCCTGTAAAAACCTTTGAAACAGTTGCTAAAACAATAAAACCTTTTTTAAAGGAAAATACTATTATTACTGATGTTGGAAGTGTAAAGGGAGATTTAGTCTATAAATTACAAGAAATTCTATCTCCATACGAATTTATAGGAGCTCACCCAATTGCAGGAACAGAAAAAGAAGGGGTTGAAAACTCTGTAGATGGTTTATTTAAAGGGAAAAAACTTATTCTTACAATAAATGATGAGACAGAAAACACAAAAAGGTTAGAAAAACTCTGGACAGATTTAGGTGCTAAAGTTGAAGTTATGGATCCATATGTGCATGATTTTGTTTTTGCTAGTGTTTCCCATCTTCCGCATGCAGTAGCTTTTGCGTTAGTTGATGCATTAATTTCCCTTTCAAAAGAAACAGGAATAGATTTATTTTTATACCCCGGAGCAGGTTTTAAAGACTTTACAAGAATTGCTGCATCTTCTCCAACTATATGGAAAGATATTTTTATCCAAAATAAACAAGATGTTTTAAAGACAATAGATGAATTTACAAATTCTCTGCAAAAACTAAAAAATCTCATAGAAAAAGAAGATGAAGATGGTTTAATAAAATTACTAGAAGAAAGTAGAGATAAGAGACTTTCGCTGGAGAAAGAAAATGCAAACTGTAGATAAAATAACTTCTTTTTGCACAGATAAAAATTTATTTCCTATTATAGATAAAGTCATAAATGGTGAGAGGCTTACCTTTGAAGATGGAATTAACTTGTTTAAAACCAATGACCTTTTAACCCTTGGAGCTTTAGCAAACCTAAAGAAAGAAGAAAAAAGTGGAAAATATGTTTACTTTGTAATAAACCGTCAGATAAACCCTACTAATATATGCGTTTTAGACTGTAAATTCTGTGCTTTTGCAACTATTGATAAGAATGACCCTAAAGCTTATGAAATGTCTTTAAACCAGATTATAGAAAAAGCTAGATATGCCATCTCAGAAGGGGCTTCAGAAGTTCATATAGTTGGTGGTCTTCATCCAGATTGGAAATTTGAAGATTATCTAAACATAATAAAGGCATTAAAGAAAACTTTTCCTAACCTTCACATAAAAGCATTTACAGCAGTAGAGATAGATTATCTATCAAAACTTGCAAAATTATCTTATGAAGAAACATTAATTGCACTAAAAGAAACAGGACTTGGAAGTCTCCCTGGTGGAGGAGCGGAAATATTTTCCCCAAGAGTTAGAAGATTAATAGCCCCTGAAAAAATAGGATGGAAAAAGTACCTAGAAATACACAAAATAGCTCATAGATTAGGATTAAAATCTACAACTACAATGCTTTATGGACATGTGGAAACAATAGAAGAAAGGGTAGACCATATTTTGAAAATAAGAGAAGCTCAGGATGAAACAGGAGGATTTACTTGTTTTATACCACTTGCATTCCAGCCAGAAAATAATGATTTAGGAAAAACAGAACATACCTCAGGAATAGATGATTTAAAAACAATAGCAGTTTCTAGACTGCTTTTAGATAATTTTGATCATATAAAATCTTACTGGGTGATGCTTGGAGAAAAGATAGCCCAGATAGCTTTAAATTTTGGTGCAGATGATATGGATGGAACTGTAATGGAAGAAAAAATAGCACACTTTGCAGGTGCAAAATCTCCAACAGCCCAGCAAAAAGATAGATTAATAAGACTAATAAAAGAAGCTGATAAAATCCCAGTAGAAAGAGATACACTTTACAATTCTATAAAGATATATGAATAAAAGATACTTAATAGCTTTTTTTATTTTATTTTTAACTTCCATTTCGTTTTTAGCTTTTTTAATAGCAGTTCCGTATGGAGTTTTTCTTATCTCTAAAATTTTTTATCCTGAAAATGAGTTAACTTTTTGGTATTTTCTTACTTTTTGGATTTTGTTTTCTATAAGTGTTTTTATTGTATATATTATTAAGAATCAACTTAAAAACCCTTTACAAAAATAACTAATATGCATATAATATTATTCCCTATTTGGAGCGAGTGCTAAGCGAGTGTAGCTCAGTTGGTAGAGCACTTCCTTGCCAAGGAAGGGGTCGCGGGTTCGAG
>QNYP01000147.1 GCA_003978675.1 Hydrogenothermus sp. | reverse complement strand
TTATCAGATAGGTTAGAATTAGAAGGAGTTTTTAACAAAGAGAGAATTTTTAACAATTTAACCTTAATACAACCAACGGAGTTTATGTTTTTCTTTAAAAATGAAGATTTTTCTGTTATTTCTGCATCTATGGAACTATTTTTAAAAAAAGAAAAATATATTCTGGAGACAAAACCAATAAAAGGAACCAGACCACGAGGTAAAAATGAAGAAGAGGATAAAGTTTTTTTTGCTCAGCTTAAAAATAGTCTAAAAGAAAAAGCTGAAAACTTAATGATTACAGACCTTATGAGAAATGATTTAGGTAAAATTGCAGAAGCTGGTAGTGTAAAAGTAAAAGATTTATTTAAAGTGGAAAAGTATGAAACTCTTTACCAGATGCATTCAACTGTAGTTTCTAATATAAATGAAAATATTTCTTTTGAAAGTATTATAAATAATACATTTCCACCTGGGTCTGTAACAGGTGCTCCTAAAAAAAGGGCAGTGGAAATTATAGACGAGCTAGAAAGATATAGAAGATATGTTTACTGTGGAGCTCACTTTTTTATAAAACCAAATTTGGATTTTATATCTAGTGTTGCCATTAGACAATCTATTTTTGTTAAAGATAAATGCTACATATATGTAGGAGCTGGAATTGTGGCAGATTCTATAGCAGAAAAAGAATATGAAGAAATTATTTTAAAGTCTAAAGCAAATTTAAAAGCTTTAAATTTTTAACTGAAAAGTTCTTTTGTAATTGGACCATCTGGTTTTCTAGATATGAACTGCTGAACAATGGGGTCTTTGTTTTGCTTAATTTCTTTAGGAGTTCCTATTGCGTATATTTTCCCTTTATGGATAATAGCTATTCTATCTGCTATTGAAAATGCACTTTCTAAGTCGTGGGTTACAACTATGGAAGTTACCCCTATTTCATCTCTGAGTTTTAGTATTAATTTATCTATAACTGCACTCATAACAGGGTCTAGTCCAGATGTTGGCTCATCATAAAGGATAATTTCTGGATTTGTTGCTATAGCCCTAGCTAATGATGCCCTTTTTCTCATACCTCCTGAAAGCTGGGAAGGATAAAGTTCTTCAATACCTTTCAAACCAACCATAGCAAGTTTTTCTTTAGCCAAGTTATATATCCATTTTTTGTCTTTTTTTGTATTTTCCAGGTAGTAAAAACCTACATTTTCCCAGATTTTTAAACTGTCAAATAATGCACCTTCTTGGAATAAATAACCCATTTTTTTTCTAAACTCTATAAGTTCATTTTGTGAAAGCTGTGTTATATCTATACCATCTATTATTATGCTTCCGGAAGTGGGTTTAAGTAGTCCTATAATATGTTTTATGGTTGTAGATTTACCACTACCACTTCCACCCATTAAAACAAAAACTTCTCTCTCATAAACTTCAAAGGAAATATTCTTTAAGACTTCTCTGTTCTCAAACTTTTTTACTAAGTTTTTTACTACTATTTTAGGCTTCATAAATAACTACTCTATCTCCTTCTTTAAGGTTAAACTTTTCTTTTGCATTACCTAAAGGAACGATAATTTCATAAAATTCAAAACTTCCCTTTATTAGATTTAAACTTTCTTTTTCTCCTTCTAAAAATGCATTTATCAATTTTTTAATAGGAATATTTCTTACATATCCTTTTTTAAAGCCTTTTATATTTTTAATATTTGTTATTCCATTGCCAAACTTGTCAAAAAATAAAATCTGTCCTTCTATTTTATTTTGGTGCTTTCTAGGTTTAGGAAATTCTAATTTTGTATAGTTATCTAACTCATTTCCAAATTCATTTATATCAATTCCTTTTGATAAATAGGCAGAAACAGGGGCAAAAATATCCCTACCGTGAAAAGTATTATTATCCGCTTTTAATGTAAATTTATTGTTTTGAATCAGGATAATTTTTTCTGGTTTTTCTTCTTCTAAAATAGGTGATAAAATTCCATTATCAGGGGCTACAAAAAAGTAGTTTTTTGTTTTTGCAATTATAGTTTTTCTATCTGTTCCAACTCCTGGGTCAACTACGACTGTAAATATAGTTCCAGGGGGAAAATATTTGAAGGAAGCTTTTAAGATTAAAGCTCCCTCTATGATATTAAACGAGGATATTTCGTGAGAAATATCTATAATATCAACAGATGGATTTATAGATTTGATAACCCCTTTAACTGTTCCAACAAATCCATCTTTATATCCAAAATCTGTAAGTAATGCGATAAGCATTACTCAAACTTAGGTTTTTCTTTTTGATATTTTTCGTCAAAGAAAGTTAAAAATTCTTTTGTTTTATCATATTTATCCTGTCCAAATAAAACTGCTTGCTTGTCTACAACTAATTCATAACCATTTTTCTTTGCAAATTCATCAACAGCATTTTTTATAAAGTTTGTAAATTTGTTAACTATTCTTTGTTGCAACTCATTTATTTCTTGCTGTTTTTTCATAGCTTCTTGCTGTAATTCTTGCATGGCTTGAGGATTATTTTTATCAACTAATGATGCTTTTGTTTGTATATAGTTTCTAGCTTCATCAGCTTTTTTTTGTAGATAATTTTTTATATCAACACCTGCTTTTGACTGGATAAAAACCTTTTTAATATCAATATAAACTACCTTTTCACTAGCTATTGATGATAAAACAGTAGTTAAAACTAATAATAAAGAAAGGAAAGCTTTTCTCATAATGTATCTCCTTGTTTTGTCTACAATTTTTAGCATTATAACATAAGAAAAATTATTAAAAATTTTTAAGGAACTATCATATAAGCATATCCTTTATTTTGCCATTCAACTAGACCTGTTAATGCAGTGTATATAGGTTTTACAAATTCATATAGATTTTCTTTTTTTAATCCTCTTGCTTTCATACCAACTTCACAAATTTCTATTTTTACTCCGTAAAACTCAACTAAGTTTTTTAATCTTTGGTATAAAAGTTTTTGTTTTTTTATTACTTCTTTATCATTTTTATACATCGTATTAGATAAATCTTTTAAGAAGAATTTATAACTGTTTCCGTGAGCTACTATTACAACTTTTAAATCTTCTAGTTTATTTTGATAATACTGGATATTGTTTGCTATACCATTTATTAAATGATAAAGAAGTAATAAAAAAACAAAAACTTTTATACCAAAGATTAAAAAACTTAGTTGAGTTTTACGGAGTAAAAATAGAAATTTGTGAAGTTGGTATGAAAGCAAGAGGATTAAAAAAAGAAAATCTATATGAA
>QNYP01000148.1 GCA_003978675.1 Hydrogenothermus sp. | reverse complement strand
CAAAGAAATATCCAAACTACTGAATATAAAAGAAGAAGATATAAAAAAAATTAAGAATATATCTTTGAAAAAAGATAGGAATGCAAAAGATATAGCAACTATAGAAATAGAAACAATAGATAAGAATTTAGTTCCTAATTTGGAAAAAGGAGTATACCTTTTTCTTGATAGCAACCCCTTCCTTAAAGAAAAGATAAAAAATGAAAGGCTATTAATAAATAAAGAAATAGAAACTCTTAGTTCTAAAATCTCAGATTTGTATGAAATAAGGAATGATATTTTAGAGAAAATAAAGAAAAATGAAATTAAAGAATTAGGATTTAACCCTCAAGATTTGGATATTAAAATTATTGATTTGAAAGTAAAAATAGATAGACTAAAAACTATCTTAAAAGAGATAAAAGGAATAGAAATTTCAATACCTGCAATTATCCCTGAAAACCCGTATAAACCTAAAAAAACACTTATTTTAGCAGTAGCAACCATATCTGGGTTATTTTTAGGCGTATTCCTTGCTTTCTTTTTAGAATGGTTAGAAAATGTAAAAAGAAGATACCAAGAGGAAAAATCCAATGCTTCTTGACCGGCAGATAAAAGAACTAAAAAAAATCAATCAGGAAATAAAAAAGGCAGGATATAACATTACTCCTATAATTGTAGGAAAATTTGCCTTAACTATTTATACTCAAGGTATGTATCCATCAAATATGATTTCACTGCTTTTTCCTGATATTCCTTTACTTGAAAAAGTATTAAAAAACCTTGGCTTTGAAAAAATGGGAGATTTTTTTGTAAAAGAGGATATAGTAGTTGAGGTAAGCAAAAACTTTGAACTTATAACAGAAGGAGTATTTAATCAAATTGAAGCAGATGGAGAAATAATAAATGTAATATCTTTAGAAGATTTACTTATTGATATGATGAAACAATGTGTAGAAGGAGATGAAACTGTTTGCGACCTTATAAAGATGCTAATAAAAAGCTACTATTCTGCTCTTGATTTTCACTCTATATTTAGAAAAGCCAAAGATAAAAGAGCTGTAAAAAAATTCAGAGAATTTCAAAAAAGTTTATATAACTAAAAATGTTATACAGCATAAAAATTAGAACTTCTTTAGAAGAAAAACATATTTCAGGTGCAGAAAGAATTGTATCAAAAGAAAAAATTCCAAATATTGTAAAAGCTCTTTTAGAAAGACAAAAACACAAAGAGTTTGATTTTTCAAATATAAAAATAGAGAAAATTTCTCAAGAACCTATAATTTTAGAAAAATCTTTAAAAATAGAAACTTATGAATTTAAAAATTACGAAGAAGCTTTAAGTTTTGCTTTAAATATAATGTCTGAAAAAACAAATATTCATTTAGAAACAGCAAAAAAGTTTATAAATCTTTTATATATAGGAGCTTCTCCAGATAAAAATAATATGAGGGGAGCAATGATTGTCAATGAAAAGGGTGAAAGATTAGAAAAAGATAAATTTAGAGGAGTTAGAACTGTTTTAGTGGATTTTATAAATAGAGACAGAATAACAGAAAAACTATTAGAAAAAGGATACACAGAAAGAACAGTTGATGCTCTTGCTTTAGCTACCAAAAATTTGAACTATAAAAAACTAATAGCAGAATTTTGTATATCTGATGATGAGGATTACACAACAGGATACTTAGCAATTGATGGAAAATATATTAGACTGAAACCTTTAAAGCCTTATGGTTTAGATAAAGGCGGTAGAATTTACTTTGTAAAAAATGATACAAATATAGATGAGCTTTACAATTATTTAGAAAAAATTCCCGTTTTAATTGAGGATATAAATGAGTAATATTTTTATTCACGGTTGGAGTTTTAGTAGTGATATATGGAAAAATTCATATGATGGAAACTTTATAGATTTACCTTTTCACGGAAATTCGAATTTAAGCTTTAAAGAAAGTATTATTGAAAATTTTGTAAATTACATTGGGAACAATATTAGTAAAAACTCTACACTAATCGGCTGGTCTTTAGGTGCCACTGTTAGTGTTTTAGTTGCAAATAAATATCCTGAAAAAGTAAAAAATTTAATCCTTGTAGGTTTTTCACCAAAATTTAAAGATGAAAAATTAGGAAGCCCACCTAAGTTTGTAAAAGCATTTATGTTTTCATTAAAGAAAGACTTTGAAAAAACTATTTATAACTTTAGAAAAACTTCCTGTGACAAAGAGTTTCAAAAAATACCTCTTCCTAAAAAAGATGGAGCAATAAAAATCTTAGAAGAATTTATAAATCTGGATTTAACTAACTTACTTTCCGAAATTAGACAAGAAGTTGTTTTAATACATGGTAAAAATGATAAAATCGTAAACTATAAAGCATCTACTTTTGCTAATGAAAAAATTAAAAACTCAAAACTTATACTAACTGACTCAAACCACTGCCCTTTTTTAGAAAATCCTGATATAATTGTTAACCATTTATAAAAATTTGGTTAACAGGAAACAATTGCAAACTGTAATAAAACAAACTTTCTCAAGACATTGTAAAAGCTATGAATATAAGGCAATAGTTCAAAAACAGGTAGCTTTAGAATTTGAAAAGTATAAAAATTTACTTTCTGGTAATGGTATAGATTTAGGCTGTGGAACAGGATTTTTATCTAAAGTTTTAAATGATAAAGAGTTAATAGGTATTGATATATCAAAAAATATGGCTAAAGAATACACAAAAAACACAGGAAATATTTGTATAGTAGCAGACATTCAAGACTTACCATTAAAAAATAGCTCATTTGATTTTGCAGTTTCTAGCTTTGCGCTTCATTGGACTAATATAAATGACAGTTTTTTTGAAATTAGTAGAATACTAAAAAAAGACAGTTATTTTATTTTCTCAATACCTGTTGAACCTTCATTAGAAGAATTTTTTTTATTTGTAGGAAAAAATTTCAACTTTCCGTTAACTCAAAAAGTTTTAAAAGATTTATATTTTAATCGCTTTAAAATTTTAGAAATTTACGAAAAACAGTTTCCAATTTATTTTGAGAATGGAAAAGAAGCACTGATGTTTTTTAAACAAACAGGAACAGCAATAAATAAAAATGCAAAAACTTTAAAGGAAAAAATAAGTAATTACAAAAAGCTTATAAGTTATGATAAACCAATAAAAACAAAATTTAATATATTATTTGTAAAAGCAATTAAGAATTAACCTTTTTAGCTCTAAAAACCCTTACCTTTTGACCATCAACTTCTTCAAATTCAGGTTCAAAAACTTCATCGGAAGAAAATAAGTCTAAAACTTGGTATTTTGCACAAAC
>QNYP01000124.1 GCA_003978675.1 Hydrogenothermus sp. | reverse complement strand
GGAGTATTTGGTTTTTCTGCAATTACTTCTATTACAGTTCAAAACTCTAAAGGAGTAAAAGAAAGTATTCCTGTTAATTCAGAGCTTTTAAAAAAGCAAATTGAGACTATTTTTGAAGATTTTAGTGTAGATGTAGTAAAAATAGGAATGCTTCAAACAAGGGAAAATATAAATGTTTTGGTTAATATTTTTCAAAAATATAAACCTAAAAAAATAGTTTTGGATACAGTAATAAAATCTTCATCTGGGAAATATTTACTTGATAAAGATGCAATTGATAAATTTAAGGAGCTTATAAGAATTTCTAGTCTCATAACTCCAAACACAGAAGAAGCAAAAGCATTAGTAAATATGGATATAAACTCTGTAGATGATATGAAAAAAGCCTCTGAAAAGCTTTTAAAACTTGGAGCTAAAGCAGTCTATCTAAAGGGTGGACATATGAAATTTCAAAATAAAATCATAGATATATTTTTTGATGGAAATAAAATGCTGGAAATAACTTATGAAAAACTTCCTGTAAAAGAAAATATTCACGGTACAGGTTGTGTTTTATCTTCTGCCATTGCATCTTACCTTGCAAAAGGAGAAAGTTTAGAAAATGCATGTTTAAAGGGTAGAGAATTTTTGCAAAATCAAATAGATAAAGCTATCTCCTTAGGCTCTAAATATTTATATATGCCCCTTACTCAACAGTAACAGTTTTCGCAAGATTTCTTGGTTGGTCAACATCCTTTCCTAGTAGTGTTGCAATATGATAAGAAATAAGTTGCATAGGAACAATCGTTAAAAACGGATAAAGCTCATCTAAGGTTTTTGGTATATATATAACATCATCTGAAAGCTGTCTTATTTGCTTATCTTCCTCTGTTGCAATAGATATAATTTTTCCTTTTCTTGCTTTTACTTCCTGTATGTTGGAGAGTATTTTTTCGTAGAATTTATCTTTTACAGCTACTGCAACAACAGGCATATTTTCGTCAATTAACGCTATTGGACCATGTTTCATTTCTCCTGCTGGGTAGCCTTCTGCGTGTATATAAGATATCTCCTTTAGCTTTAGGGCTCCTTCTAGAGCTATCGGATAATTTATATTTCTTCCTAAAAATAGAAAATCTTGTGTATTCATATATTTATATGCTAAATCTTTTATAGATTTATCAAGTAAAAGTATTTTTTCTACTTTAGACGGTATCTTAGAAAGAGCTTTTATTAAATAATTGTAATCTTCTTTAGAAATAGTTCTTCTTTTCAATCCTAGTTCTAAAGCAAGTAAAAACAACACAACTAGCTGGGATATAAAAGTTTTTGTTGCTGCAACACCAATTTCAGGACCACTATAAGTATAAAGAGTAAAATCACTTTCTCTTGATAAAGAACTTCCCACAACATTAACTATTGCAATTGTTTTTGCACCTTCATTTTTTGCGTCCAAAAGGGCAAATCTTGTATCTGCAGTTTCTCCAGATTGGCTAATTCCTATAATAGCAGTTTTATCTGTGATGATTTTATCTCTATATCTATACTCGGAAGCAAAGTCCACTTCAACAGGAATTTTAGCAAACTTTTCAATCCAGAATTTACCAACAAGCCCTGCATGTAAAGATGTTCCACAAGCTATTATATATAGCCTGTCTATGTTTTCTAATATGTTAAAAAGCTCTGTTTTATCTAATGAGTTAAACCCTGCTATTGTATCTGTTATGGCTCTTGGTTGTTCAAAAATTTCTTTTTGCATAAAATGCTTAAATCCTGATTTTTGAGCAGAAGAAACACTCCAGTTTACCTTTGTTATTTCCTTTTTAAGTTTGTTTTTGCCTATATCAAAAAGTTCTACTTTGTTTTTGTTTAAAACTGCTATTTCATTGTCATCTAAAATTATAAAATCCTTTGTATACTCTAAAACTGCAGGTATATCAGAAGCAATAAAATTTTCATCTTTTGAAACTCCAATTACAAGGGGACTACCTTTTCTTATTGCGATTAAAGTATCTGGATGAAATTTAGATATAACTCCTATTGCATAAGCTCCTTCTAACTTTTCAGCAACTTTAACGGCAGTGTCTAGAAGATTTCCTGTATATAAATCTTCAAATAGGTGTGCTATTACTTCTGTGTCTGTTTGGGATATAAATTTATATCCTTTGTTTTCTAACTCATTTTTCAACTCAATGTAATTCTCTATTATTCCATTGTGAACTACTGCAAAAGTTTTAGACTGGCTAATATGGGGATGGGCATTTTCAATGCTAGGACTTCCATGGGTTGCCCATCTAGAGTGTCCAATTCCTATGTTTCCTTCTAATTTTTTGCCCCATAGTTTTTCATGTAAATCTTTTATTTTACCAACTTGCTTTTCCGCCTTTATTTCACTGGTATTTTTATCGATAATAGCTATTCCTGCAGAATCGTATCCTCTATATTCCAGTTTATAAAGTCCCTGTAGTAAAACAGGAATAGCCTGTCTCTTTCCTACATAACCTATTATTCCGCACATGGTTTACTTACACCTTGCTTCTAAAATTAATCTTTTCATTCTTTCTATAGCTTTATCTAATCCTAAAAATATAGAGTTTGCAATTATAGAATGGCCTATATTTAATTCTTCAATTTCCATAATTTCTGCAATAGGTTTCACATTGTCATATGTTAAACCATGACCTGCAAAAACATTTAACCCTTTTTGTTTAGCATAAACAGCAGACTTTTTTATTCTTTCAATTTCCTGTAATATCCTTTTTCCTGTTGCATTAGCATACTCTCCAGTGTGAAGTTCTACAGCATCTGCTCCAATTTCCAATGATGCGTCAATTTGAGCTTCATCTGGATCTATAAATAATGCAACTTTTATACCTTCATCTTTTATATGTGAAATAAAGTCTTTTAAGTATTCTTTATTAGAAATAACATCTAGTCCCCCTTCTGTTGTTATCTCCTGCCTTTTTTCAGGGACTAATGTTATTCTATCAACTTTTACATCTATTGCAATTCTTTTCATTTCTTCTGTTGGAGCCATTTCCAAATTTATAGGAATTTTTGTAATTGTTGCTTTTATTCTAAATAAGTCTTCGTCTTGAATATGTCTTCTATCTTCTCTTAAATGTAATGTTATCTGGTCAGCTCCTGCTTCTTGTGCTATTAATGCTCCCTTTACAGGGTCAGGTTCAAATGTTTTTCTAGCTTCCCTGACGGTTGCTATATGGAGCATTAATAGCACAAGAAGCAGGAGCTGACCAGATAACATTACATTTAAGAGAAGATAGAAGACATATTCAAGACGAAGACTTATTTAGAATAAAAGCAACAATTACAAAAATTC
>QNYP01000123.1 GCA_003978675.1 Hydrogenothermus sp. | reverse complement strand
CTTTGATAAAAATGGAAATCTTATAGCACAGGCGGCACACATCCCGGTTCATCTTGGTTCAATGCCTATGTCTGTAAAATCTGTAATTGAAAATGTAGAGTTTCAAGAAGGAGATATGGTAATTTTAAATGACCCTTTTAAAGGTGGAACACATCTTCCAGATATAACAATTGTAGCTCCTATTTTTTATGATGGTGAGCTTTTATTTTATGTTGCAAACAGGGCTCATCATGCAGATATAGGTGGAGTTTCTGCAGGTTCAATGCCAATAGCAGAAAGTATTTTTCAAGAAGGTTTAATAATTCCCCCTGTAAAACTCGTTAAAAACTGGGAAATAGATAAGGATGTCCTAAATCTTATAAAAAATAATGTTAGAACTCCACAAGAAAGGGAAGGGGATTTTTTAGCTCAAATTTCTGCAAATAAAGTAGGAATTAACAGACTAAATGAGCTTTTAGATAAATATGGGAAAGATACTGTTCTTTTCTATAGTAATGCTCTTTTAGATTACACAGAAAAGATAATGAAAAATTTTGTAAAAAATATTCCAGATGGAATTTACTCATTTACAGATTATATAGAAGACGATGGGCTTGGGAATAAAGACATAAAAATATCAGTTGACATAACAATAAAAAATGACAAAGTAGTAGTAGATTTTTCTAAAAGTGATGAGCAAACAAAAGGAAGTATTAATGCAGTTAAAGCTATAACTGTTTCCGCTGTATTTTATGTTTTTAGAAGTCTAATAGAAGAAGATATTCCAACAAATGCTGGAGCACTTAGACCAATAGAAATTATTACCAAAAAAGGCACTGTAGTTGATGCTACATTTCCTTCTTCTGTATCTGCTGGTAATGTAGAAACTTCCCAAAGAATTGTAGATGTTTTACTTGGTGCTTTAGCTGAAGCTATTCCTGATAAGGTGCCTTCTGCAAGCCAAGGGACTATGAATAATATAACAATCGGTGGAATAAGTCCTAAAACCAATCAGCCCTTTACTTACTATGAAACTATTGGTGGTGGAATGGGTGCTTCATCAACAAGTGATGGTGAAAGTGCGGTTCAATCTCATATGACAAATACATTAAATACTCCTATAGAAGCATTAGAATTTGAGTTTCCATTTTTAATCACTGCATATAAAATAAGGAAAAATTCAGGTGGAGAAGGTCTTCATAAAGGTGGAGATGGAATTATTAGAGAATATCAGTTTTTAATAGATGTGGAAATTACAGTTATATCAGAAAGAAGAAAAATTCCTCCTTATGGACTTTTTGGAGGCAAGCCTGCTTTAACTGGTAATAATGTAGTTATAAAAAACGGTAAAAAATTATCAAAAGAAGGAAAATTTCAAGAAAGATTATCTAAAGGAGACATACTCAGAATAGAAACTCCTGGTGGAGGAGGCTTTGGTTTAAAGTAGATAATTTTTTAAGATATTTTCATAGCAATTTTTTATCTTTTCTACTTTTTCTTTTATGTTAAATGAAAATTCTTTTTTTTCTATCTCTTTTATAGATTTTAAAATATCATTTTCATCCTCAACGATATAAACAAACTCCTTAAAATCTTCTAAAATTGGTTTTATTTTATAGTGATTTTTACCTACAATTACAGGCACTTCTTTTAATAGTGCTTCTAAAGGATTATGCCCTCCTATATCTTCTATAGTTCCTCCTATAAATGCGACATCTGCATATTTGTAAGTAGAAGATAGAACTCCTAAAGTGTCTATTAAATAAACTTTTGTGTTTTTATCTACATTTTTAGTCTTAGAAAATAGTTCATATTTAAGCCTAAATTTTTCTATTAACTGTTTAGTTTCTTTTACCCTTTCTATATGCCTTGGAGCTAAAACTAATATGTAATCAGGAAGATTTTTTAAAGCTTTTAATAAAATTTCTTCTTCTTTTTTGTAAGTACTACCTGCAACAATTAATTTTTTATCTGGAAAAGTTATTTGAATATCCTTTTCATCTAAAGAAGATATATATTTTAAATCTCCACAGAAAATAGTATTACATTCAGAACATATGTATTTAAACCTTTCTTCATCTTCTTTTGAACGACAGGCTATTAATTTAAAACTTTGTAAGATTTTTTTGTAAAATTTCTTAAAAAATTTGTAAAATCCAAAAGATTTTTGAGAAATTCTACCATTAAATAAGAATACTGGAATTTCTAAAGATGTAATTCTTACTAAGTTATACCAGAGTTCTTCTTCTAAAATTATTAGAGCCTGTGGTTTGTAAACTCTTAAAAATCTTCTAACAGAAAAAACGAAATCGAAGGGAAGTTCCCTAATAACTGCGTCTGGATAAGTTTTTTTTGCATATTTTTTTCCTCTTGGAGAAGAAACAGTAATTACTATATTAAAACCTTTATCTTTTAAAAAATTAAAAATAGGTTTCGCAGTGTTTAGTTCTCCTACACTAGCACAATGTATCCATATACAATTTTCCAAATTGTCTTTATATAAAACAAATCTTTCTTTAAATGAAAAGTCATAACCTTTTCTTATAACTTTGATTTTCAAAATTGGTGATAATATTAAGAAAATAAATATATATAATACGTGATACATCTATTCCTCTTTTTGTAAAACTGCAGTTTTAAAAGTTTCTTGATATACAAAATTAAGTGTTATTACAGCAGTAAAAAGTGCAACAGCAACCATCATATACATAATTACAAGTTGGTAAGAAACAGCTTCTAAAGGCTTAGCTCCTGCCAAAAGCATACCTGTTGTTATTCCGGGAATATGTATTATTCCAACAGTCTGGAGACTATTTATTGTTGGTATTAATGCAGATTTTATACTTTGCTTTCTCATAATGTAAAGTGCCTGCTTCAATGTAGCTCCCAAGGCAACAATATTTTCAATAACATCTATTTTACTTCCAATTTCTCCTTTAAATCTATCTACTGTAAGAGTATAAACATTTAAAGAATTTCCAATAATCATTCCGCCAACAGGTATTATTTCGTTAGGTTTAAAAGAAATAACTTCTATTGCTATTAGGGAAAATAGGACTAAAAATGAAGATAATCCAATTGAAATTATCGCCTTTAAATAACCATTTTCTACTAAATTTACTCTTCTTTGAGCTGTCCAACCTGCAAAAATTATCATAAAACATAGTATTAAAATTAAGCCAATTGGGTTGTTTATCTTGAAAATATAATGAAGTGTATAACCAAGAATTAAAAGTTGAATAAAAGCTCTTATTGAAGAATACAATAACTCTTTTTCAATACCAAGTTTTTCTTTAAATGAATAATAAAGGGCGATAAGGATTAACACATATGAAAGTATAAATAGGA
>QNYP01000131.1 GCA_003978675.1 Hydrogenothermus sp. | reverse complement strand
GCCGACAATGTCAAGCTCAGTAAATTAATCCTGATATGCTCGTATATTTGAGAATAGGATAGAACTCTGCTGGTTCCTTTTTCTTCAGTTCTCATTATCAGCAGGGTCTTAAGTTTGTTTTTTGTGGGCTCTGACATAGATTTGTAAATCTGGAGGTTTTTCTCTCCCTTTTTTCTTTCTTTTCCTATATCACCGCTTATAATTCTATGAACTGTTGATTTGCTTGTTCCTGTAATTTTTGCAATCTGTCTTATTGAGAAACCTTGTGCGTAGAGCTGGAGGATTTTGTTCTTATCCATTTTTAGCTTCCTCTTTTTTGGTTGTATACGAATAGTGCTCTTCTATCTTTGTAAATGGTTAATCCTTTGTGCTTTCTCTCTTTATAAGCGAAATAGATTTCTTCTAAAACTTCTAAAGCTTTTTCTTCTCCGAAATGGAATTCTATTTCTATCACTGCATCCCAGATTGCATTTTTATCTCTTTCAAGTATGTGATTCGGGTGTAAAAGTTTCTTTTCTTCTTTTGAAGAATCTTTTTTCTGCTTTGGTTTTTCTTCTGCTACTGGTTCTTCTTCTGTTTCCTCTTCGTTCCAGTCGTCCCAGTTGTTTTCTTCTTCATTAGTGGGTTCTTCTTGGGTGGGTTGAGGGGTGTCTAAATTTTTACCTTGGTAATTTTTTAGACACTTATCAAGATAATTTTTTACTGTTTGGTGATTTAGTCCTAATTCTTTAGCTATTTCTCTTAAACTATAACCCTGTTTATGAAGTTCTAAAACCTTATTTTTTAACTCCTCCTTCTCACTTTTGATAATCCCAGCTTCAGATAAAACCTTGTCAACATATGAAACAGAAGTTTTTAAAACTTTTGCAATTAGCTCTTTTCTGGTTTTTTTGTCATACTGCGTTAATATTTCCCAATCCCTTAATATTGCTTTTTTCTTTTCTGTGGGGGTTAAGGGGGTATCTATCTCTTTTTCTTCAGTGTTCACTGCTTGAGCTACCACTGGGTAAAGACCTTCAGGAACTTCCCATTTTTCAATCCACATAATAGCTTTACCTGTTTCTTTGCTTGCATAATATCTATGGTTTCCATCAAGAATTACCTTGTATTCTTCTTCTACCAGCAAAGGTGGAAAAATATCACCATTTTCCATATCTTCAGCATAAAGCTTAACTCTTTCCCAATCTGTTTTGTCTCTTGGATATATACCCTGGTCAAGAACAAGGTCATCGATAGATACATAATCAATTCCTTTAAATTCGCATCCAAGCTCTGTCAAAAGTTTATAGACATCAGGTCTTCTGTGCCTTAAAGTAAGTTTTTCAACTTGTTCTCTCATCTGCTTAACCCTCCTTGGTTTAGTGTTGTCCAACCTGTCCTAAAGAAAGGAGAGGTTTTGGGGTATGGTTTTGGCATGGTAGAGTTTATAAAGTGTCTACAAAATTCACATAAGGGAATTTTGATATTAGTTCTTTGGATAAATGTTCTATCTATAGTGAAAACTGGTAAAGCAATATTGCAAATTCCAAAAACAGATAGAGAACCTTGGTATATTAATGTCGCCATATTAATTCTCCTTTTGTTTATGATTTTCAACTTTATAAGTGCTATTGTTATAGTGTTTAAAGTTGTGCTTAGATAAATTTTCCATTTTGAAAATCCAAATGGATATAGAAACAATAAGAGCAAAAAGCAGAGCTGAAATTAGCTTGAGTATAGATTTCGTATTGTCAAATATAAAGTCTATTATCATATAAACTATACCTATACCTATTATTAAAGAAAGAATTAAACTTTCCATTTTATTGCCCCCTTTAATACTCTTCCCTAAGACTTATTACTTTCTGTCTGACAATCGCTCTTTTTTCATTGAGAACTGCAAGGGCTTCATCAATTTCGTTCAGAAGTTGAAGTAGTTCTTCTTTTGTTATCCTTCCATCTTCCATAATGTTTACTTCTGTTAGGGGAACATCGTTAAGCTCTTTCATAAGTCTGGAGAGTTTTACATCTTCCGAAGGTTTTTCTTGTTTCACTGGAACATAGCCGTATCTTCTAAGTATTTCTTGTAGAACTTGCTGGAAAAGTTCTGGTGTTTCGTCTTTGAGAATGTCTAAAATGTCAACAGCTTTTGAAAGAGGATCTCTGCGGTAGTATGGATTGTCTGCATCTTGAGCCCAGCTGTAAACAGTCTTGTGAGAAATACCAGCTCTCACCTGAAAGATGAGAGGATTTACCCTCTTGATGAACTTTTTGTAAACCCATCCAAAGTTAGCGTGTGCCATTACCTGTTACCTCCTATAAATTTTTGATTTTATGGATTTCATTTGTCCAACATGTCCTAAAGACAGGAAAGGTTTTAGGATATTGTTTTTGTATGGAAGTTAAGTTAGTTTTTTTGGTGCTTAAAGTGAGTAAAGAATTCCTTTTGAATAATTCTGGTATTATCATTGGTTTTATATGTTTGCTTTTTTCTGCAGTTTTTGCCTTAATTGCCGTTTCTGCAGAAAAGAAAGGCTTAAAAGAAACTTCCAAAACCACTTTAAACATTTCAGAACTCCTTATTGTCGTAGGTATTTTGTTTTTTATTTTTTCTTGAGCAGATTTTTACTATTGCCAAATAGCTAAAAATGAATCCAGCAGTAATAGCTATCCCTAAAACTATTTCAAGAGTTCTGTTTTTCTCTATTGAGAGCGACAATGCCAAAACTGATACAGCAAGTGAGTAGATTAAGAATTTGACTGCCTTGTCCATCTTCTACTCCTTCCTAAATTCTTCAGAATTTTTCTTAGAATTTTCCACAGGCTCCAGAACATAAGGAAAAAGCGAACCTTCTGGGACTTCCAAAAATCTCTCAATTTCCTTTGCTACTCGGCGGGACTTGGCGTCTTTGTGTAGCATCTGATACAGAAAGCTTTCAGATACACCCAGAATTTCAGCAAACTGTTTGAGAGTGAGACCTCTTTTGAGCAGTTCTCCCTTGATGAAATTTAGTCTTCCGTATTTTCGGACTTGTGCTTGTATATCTACGGTTTTCACTTTTAGCCTCCTTGAAATGTTTTTGTCCAACCTGTCCTAAAGAAAGGAGAGGTTTTGGGGTATGGTTTTGGTATGGAAAAATTTGCTGATATTTTTATAGAGCTTATAAATAAGGGATATTTAGATTTTGTTTTTATGGCAATTTCAACAATTTTATTTTTCAAAGCAGATAAACATAGAAAGGAAACAAGAACATTTTCTGCAAAAATAGTTACTCTTTTGTATTTACTTCTCATTCTTTTCCTCTTTCTCAAATTTTTGAGAGATTATGTCTTCTAAATTCGAGAACTTCACATAGAGCATTATTATTAGTGTTATTAATGATGCCCCTATTATGGAGAACCCAATAATTAGAACTTTAATCAACTCTTCCATTTTCTACTCCCTTTTTGGAACT
>QNYP01000130.1 GCA_003978675.1 Hydrogenothermus sp. | reverse complement strand
GAAGATTTAGAAAGCGAAAAAATCCATGTTAATGCATTTGTAGTTAAAGATTTATCTTTAATTTATTCTAGCTGGAGAGGAAAGAAAACTTTAAAAGAGTATCTAGATAGCCAAAATGTTATAGGATTAACAGACATAGATACAAGAGCTTTAGTTAGAGTTCTAAGAGAATATGGAGTAATGAAAGGCTATATTGGTATTGGAGATATATCACCTGAAGAAGCTGTTAAAAGAGCCAGAGCTATTCCTGATATTTCTCAGTTATCATTAGTCCCGCAGGTTTCATCAAAAGAAGTTTTCCAGTGGACAGAAGGAAGCTGGAAGCTAGGAACAGGATATAAGAAAACACAAGAATTTAAATATAAAGTTGCTGTTATAAATTACGGAGTAAAAAGAAATATATTAAGGTTAATGGCAGATAGAGGAATTCATCTAACAGTTTTTCCCCATGATACAAAAGCTGAGGACATAATTGCCTTTAAACCTGATGGTATATTCCTATCAAATGGACCTGGAGATCCTGCTACTTTAGAGTTTCACATAAAACAAATAAAACAGCTTTTAAAAACAGATATACCTATATTTGGAATATGTTTAGGACATCAACTCCTAACCTGGGCTGTAGGTAGTAAAACTTATAAACTGGAATTTGGTCATCATGGAGGAAATCATCCAGTTAAAAATCTGAAAACAGGAAAGGTTGAAATAACTGCGCAAAACCATAACTATGCAACTGACGATATGAAACTACCTTCAAATGTTGAAATAACCCACATAAATCTAAATGATAATACTATAGAAGGAATTAGATTAACAGATAGACCTGTTTTCTCTATCCAGTATCACCCTGAAAGCTCTCCAGGTCCACATGATTCCCATTACATATTTGATGATTTTGTTAGATTAATAGAGGAAACAAAAGGTAATGTCCACATCTAAAGCTTTTCAAAAAGAAAAAGAAAAGTGGGCTTTAGGTTCTCTTCTTCTTAACACTTTTTTAACTACTTTAAAGTTTGTATTTGCTGTTATTACCGGAAGTTTAGCCTTAATGGCTGAAGCTATTCACTCTTTTTCTGATTTGGTTGTTTCTGCTATATCTTTGCTTAGTGTAAGAATATCTTCTATAAAAGCTGAAAATTTTCCATATGGTCTTTATAAGGTCGAGAATATAGCATCCGTTATTATTGGAATGTTTTTATTTTTTACCGCTTATGAAATTTTAAAAGAGGCTTTTTTTTCTGAAGAACCAAGGGAAGTTAAACACATAGAGTATGCAATAGGAGTAATGGTAATTACACTGCTTGCTACATTTATTTATTCTAGGTTTGAAGCTAAGGCAGCAGAAAGGTTAAATTCACCTACTTTAAAAGCAGATGCAGAACATATCTGGGCTGATGCTTTATCATCTGCAGTAGTTTTAGTTGGTCTTATTGGAGTTGCAATTGGATATAGTATAGATAAATATGCTGCTGCTGTTGTAGCACTTTTTATTATCCACAGCGGATGGGAAATTTTTTCAAATGGTATAAAAACTCTTCTTGATGTTTCACTAAGTGAAGAAGAAATTAACCAAATTAAGAATATTATCTATGAAAAACCTTCTGTTATGGAAATAAAAAAAATTAGAGGTCGTTCTGCAGGAAGTCATAAGTTTTTGGAACTTGAACTTATAATGCATAATTATTCCCTGAGGGAAACCCACAAAACTGTTGATGATATAGAAAGAGAAATAAAAGAAAAAATTCCAAATATTGACTCTGTTTTTATACATTATGAACCCGCAAGACAGGAAGGACTTAGAGTTGCAATATTAACTGATGAAAATAAAAAATTAAGAGATTTTTCTACAGCGACTAAGATTGAAATTTATGATATATCCAAAGATTGTTGCTACGAAAAAACTTTTGAACTTAAAGTTAATCCGAATGAAAAAGAAATTGGAAACATTTTAACAAAATTAGGTATAGATATAGTTATATCTAAAAACCACCCAGAAGATTTTGAGGTAAGATGGCAGATTGTAAAATCTAGTATAATGGTCTGGGAAACTAATTTAGAAAATATAGAAAATGCATTAAATGAACTTATAATGTCATGGAAAGAATACAAAGAAAAAGAGGGGATGTAAAATGTTTAACAGAATCTTAGCAGGTATTGATGGTTCTAAAAATTCTCTAGTTGCAAGTGAATATGGAATATACCTATCAAAATTGCTAAAAAGACCTGTTGTTGGAGTTCATATAGTAGATGTAAGACTTATAGAAGGAGCTTTTTTTGAAGACATAGCTGGAGCTTTAGGATTTTCTGAATACGATAATCTAACAGAAAAAGTTAAAGAAGCATTAGACCAAAAAGGTAAAGTTTTACTTGATATATTTGCAAAAGAATGTAGGGAAAAGGGCGGAGATTGTTCCATAGCACAGGTTTTTGGAATCCCCCATAAAGAACTTATAAATTTAGCAGACCCAGAAGATTTACTTATCATAGGGAAACACGGACAACATAAAAACCTAACTCAATTAATATTTGGCACAACTGCAGACTATATCGTTAAGCATTCAAAATGTCCAGTTTTGCTAACAGATGAAATCTTTAAACCAATTGAAAATATAACTGTATTTTCTCAAAAGGAAGAAGTAATTAATTTTGGACTAGAGTTTGCAAAAGGTTTAGGATTAGAAAACATTGTATTAATAAATAGTAAAAAGGAAGATTATTCTGAAGAAAAATTAAATATTGATTATGTTGATCTACCATTAGATTGTAAAGACAGCATAGAATCTTATATAGAAGAAACACAAGTTGATGTTCTTATTACAGACAAAGGAAATTATAAACTACAAACAAAAGTTAACCTACTTCTAAAATAAAAAAGGGCTAAAAAATAAGCCCTTCCCTCCATCTCACTACAACCTCCCCAATAACTTTTTCCAAATATGTTATATTTCTTTCTATAACTTCTTTTTCCTTTTCATTTATGGTAATCATAATATAAAGGTCTTTTCTTTCTTTACAGTCTATTTCTATTTTTTCTTCAATAATGTTTATATCTAACTTACGAAAGAATACATCCAACACAGGCATAAAAAACTCTTCCACAAATTTAACTGGTGATTGTGCAATATCTGTTTTACTTGCATTTTTGAAAATTATAAACAAGGTATACTCATCTAAACTCCATTTTTTTATTAGAATTGAAACATTATAAGTTCCTAGTAAAGTAAATTCTTTTTCAAAGGAATCAGGAATACGTTTCTTAGATACAAAAAAATCTTTTATTACTGTGAGAATCATTAGAGCCTACCCCTTATATATTTTTATATTTTAATATTGTATTTATATTGCATATAAATACAATATTAAAATATAAAAATATATAAGGGGTAGGCTCTAATGATTCTCACAGTAATAAAAGATTTTTTTGTATCTAAGAAACGTATTCCTGATT
>QNYP01000133.1 GCA_003978675.1 Hydrogenothermus sp. | reverse complement strand
GGGTTATAGTGGACGAATAATATTCCTCTGTTTATATGAGGATTTAAAATAGTAACAGGAGCTTCTCCATATTTAGCCCAAAGTAGTCCAGCATCTATAGATAAACCTTCTACTGGAGCAATAGTTAAATATCCAAGCCAAGGTTTAAATGTATTAGTAGTTCCAAGTTTTATTAGTTGAGCACCATTTACAACATTTGGAGATGCTACTACTGTAGGAACATAGAAATATGCAAATGCTAGGTTAAATCCTATAGGAGAATTATTTGGGTCTGCTTTTTTCATAAGACCAATTGCAACGTTATAAAGTCTGAAGTTATCTTCTCTAGCAGGAGCTAAACCATTAGAAACACCAACTCCTAAATCTGTAGATGCATAGTCTAATCCTGCAGATATACCTCCATAAAGTGTAATATCGGAATTGGCAACTGTTAGATTGCCTGCCTGTGCAGCGCCTGCTGCGAGTAGTCCTGCTGCTGCTAACCCTACTAATTTTTTCATACTACATACCTCCATTAAAAAGATTTTTTCTGTTTTAATTATCTATACTATACATAATTTAATATGTCAATATACATATTTATGCATAAAGTTATCACTTACTATCTGTTAAATAAGCAATAAACATACCAATTTGGGGCTAATACATATATCATTATTTTTTTATTTACTTTTGTTTTTTTGCAAATTTGCATTTTTCTTTGAAATTTCTCTTATCTTATTTTTTATTAATTTTCTACCTTCACTTTCATACAAGCAAGACTTATAAGCGCAAACCTGACATAAAAAATCGTCAGGATTATATGCAACCACTTGTAATTTAGGTAATTTTTTCATTTATTCACCAAGTCTACTTATTCCTTTATCGGCAATATCCTTTCTATAATGAGCATTTTTAAACTTTATTTTTTCAACTGCATTATAAGCTTTTTCTTTTGCTTCTCTTAAAGTTTTTCCTGTTGCTGTTATAGTTAAAACTCTACCACTTGCTGTAACGAGCTTACCATCTTTAATATTGGTCCCTGCATGAAAAACAACAACATCTTTATCTTTTTCTGCTTCTTCTATACCTGTTATTTCAAACCCCTTTTCATATTTTTCAGGATATCCTCCAGATGCCATAACTACACCTACAGAGTATTTTTCGCTCCATTTTGGAGAAACTTTATCTATTTTACCATCTAATATATCTAATATATGTTCAACCAAATCAGATTCTAACCTTCTCATTATAGGTTGAGTTTCAGGGTCTCCCATACGCACATTAAACTCAAGAACATTTATACCCTTTGGTCCTATCATAAGTCCTGCATATAAAAATCCACAAAGTTCTCTTCCTTCTTCTTTCATACCTTTTAAGGTTGGATACATAATTTTTTCTAAAATTTGTTGTTCTATTTCTTTATCAACAATTGGAGCAGGTGAATAAGCACCCATTCCTCCTGTATTTGGACCTTGGTCATTATCAAAAACTCTTTTGTGGTCTTGGGAAGTTGCCATAGGAACAAGTTTTTCCCCTTTTACCATAGCTATATAGGAGGCTTCTTCTCCTTCTAAAAACTCTTCAATAACTATGCGTTTAGAAGCACTGCCAAATTTTCCTGCAAACATTTCTCTTACTGCTTTTTCTGCTTCTTCAATAGTGTTTGCTATTATTACTCCTTTTCCAGCAGCAAGGCCATCTGCTTTTATAACTATTGGTGCTCCTTTTTCTCTAACAAAATTTATTGCATCATTTTCATTGTCAAATGTTTCATAAAATGCAGTTGGTATTCCGTATTTTTTCATAAAGTTCTTAGCGAAAACTTTGGAAGCTTCCAAAATAGCAGATGATTTTTTATGTCCAAATATTCTCAATCCTGCTTCCTCAAAGGCATCAGCAATTCCTTCAGATAAAGGCTGTTCTGGACCAACAACAGTAAGATCTATTTTTTCTTTTTTAGCAAATTCAACTAGTGCTGGTATGTCTGTAGGAGAAACATCTACTTTTTCTGCAATTTGCCATATTCCAGCATTTCCTTTTGCCACATACAATCTGTCAACTAAAGGACTTTGTTTGATTTTCCAAGCCAATGCATGTTCTCTACCACCATTACCTACCACTAATACTTTCATTCTTTAAACCTCTCCTTCTAATGCTTTTTCTTCAGGTTTGATTAGATAGTGATAATCTTCCCTTTCTCTTATAACTTTAAATGTGTCCCCGTCAACTAAAACTTCACAAGCTCTAGGTCTAACATTATAGTTAGAGGACATAGAAGCTCCATAAGCTCCTGCACTCATTATTGCGAGTAAATCTCCCCTTTTTAAATCATCTATTTCTCTGTCTAAAGCTAAGAAATCCCCTGTTTCACATATAGGTCCAACTATATCAGCTACAACTTTTTTATCTTTGGGTTTTATCGCAAGGATATGATGATATGCATTGTATATAGAAGGTCTCATTAAATCATTCATTCCTGTATCTACAATAATAAAGTGTTTTTCCTTTTTATTTTTTGTAAATAAAACTTTAGAAACTAAAGCCCCAGCTTCTCCAATTAAAGAACGTCCTGGTTCTAAGATTAGCTTTAGACCAGTGTTTTTTATAAGAGGAACTATTAAATCTGAAAGCTGTTTAGGTTTAGGAGGATTATCTTCTGGTTTATATCTTATACCAAGTCCTCCTCCTATATCTATATGTGATAACCCAATACCTTCTTTTTTTAGTTTTTCTACAAGATGTAAAACTTTTTCTATTGCTTCTTTATATGGAGAAACATCCATAATTTGAGAACCTATGTGACAATGTATCCCAACAATTTCTATATTTTTTAAACTTTTAGCAAACTTATAAGCATCTAATGCTTCATCTATATCTATTCCAAATTTACTTTTCTTTAAACCTGTGGATATATAAGGATGAGTTTTTGGGTCTACATCAGGATTTACTCTGATTGCAATTCTTGCTTTTTTCTTTCTTTTTTCTGCAATTTCATTTAAAACAATAAGTTCTTCTTTACTTTCTACATTAAATGCAAGAATTTCCTCTCTAATTGCATAGTCAAGCTCAAAGTCTGTTTTTCCAACTCCTGCGTAAACAATTCTTTTTGCAGAAATACCTGCTTTTCTAGCTTTGAATAATTCTCCTCCAGAAACAATATCCGCTCCAAGTCCTTCTTCTTTTATGATTTTTAATATAGATAGGTTGGGATTTGCTTTAGTTGCATAGCATATTAAAGTGTCAATTTCGGAAAAAGCTTCTTTATACTCGTTTATTTTATCTAATATAGCCTTTTTACTATATACATAAAAAGGTGTTCCAACTTTTTCAGCAATTTCTTTTAAGGAAACATCTTCACAAAAAAGCTCTCCATTTTTATATTAAAAATCATAAAAGAAGAAGGACTTGGAGCGGATATTGTTTCTGGAGGAGAATTATTCAAAGCTAGAAAAGCAGGTATTTCTGCAAAAAG
>QNYP01000132.1 GCA_003978675.1 Hydrogenothermus sp. | reverse complement strand
CCAAATAGATTAGACCAGAATGCCATTTCTGCTATCATAGAAATTGCCCCACCTATAGTTGCTGCAATAGTAGAAATAAGAATATCCCTGTTTTTTATATGCCCAAGTTCATGAGCTAGGACTCCTCTTAACTCATCTTCATCTAATATACAAGGTATGTATAATCTTAAAACAGTGCTTCTTTTGGGATTTTTAACAGGACTATTTTTACTTGTTGGTAAACTTATTGGTGGACAGCAAGGTATGATTATAGCCTTTTTCTTTGCTATGGCTATGAACTTCTTTGCTTACTGGTTTTCTGACAAGATGGTTCTTTCTATGTATGGAGCTAAAGAAGTTCCTTACGAAGAAGCTCCTTGGCTACATCAAATGGTTGAAGAACTTGCTCAAAAAGCAGGTATTCCAAAACCAAAAATTTATATAGTTGACATGCATGTTCCAAATGCCTTTGCAACAGGTAGAGACCCAAATCACGCAGCTGTAGCAGTTACTACAGCATATTAGATGAAGATGAGTTAAGAGGAGTCCTAGCTCATGAACTTGGGCATATAAAAAACAGGGATATTCTTATTTCTACTATTGCAGCAACTATAGGTGGGGCAATTTCTATGATAGCAGAAATGGCATTCTGGTCTAATCTATTTGGTGGAAGTAATGATGAAGAAGAAGGAGGAGGTATAGGAGAAGTTATAGCTTCTGTCCTACTTCTTATACTTGCTCCAATTGCTGCAATGATTATTCAAATGGCAATTTCTCGTTCTAGAGAATTTGCAGCGGATAAAACAGGAGCAGAGATTTCAGGATGTCCTTTATGTTTAGCTAGAGCATTAGAAAAGTTGGAAATGACTGCAAAACAATTAACTCCTGTTGCTGAAAGAGAAGTAAACCCTGGGACTGCTCATATGTTAATTTTAAATCCTTTTAGAGGTGATTTTATAGCTAAACTCTTTTCTACGCATCCACCTACAGAGGAAAGAATAGCTAAATTATTAGAGCTTGCAAAAAGAATGGGACAGGTATATTAATCTTTCCTGTCCCTTGTCAACATTAGTTTTTGATTTTAATATTATGAAATAAAAATTTAGTATACTAAAAAAACAAAGATTGTAGTTTACATAAAGGAGATGGGAATGGTTTTCAAAAATATTGTTTTCATTATAGAAGATGAGGGGGATTTGAGATTTCTACTTTTTATAGAAAACTTAGCAACAAAATTAGGGGCATATCTTTATTATCTCACAATAAATCCAAATCTAACTATTGATGGTAATGCTAAGTATATAAGTAATAATTTAGAAGAAACTATATCTTATGCATTAAATTCTATAAAAGCTGACCTTGTGATAACCCATAGAAGAAAAATAGACCCATTTAAAATGATATTCCTAAAACCTGAATATGTGAAGCTTGCGGAGGAGTTTAGTAGTGCAAGGTTTTTATTTTTAAGGGAAGATGTTTCCCAAATAAATAAAATTGGAATAGCAATAGATTTTGAAGATGAAGAAAACTATGTTGATTATCTTAAAGCCTCTTACGAATTTTCAAAAGCTTTAGAAATTGAACCTGAATTTTTGTTTTCCTTTAATCAAGTTTATTATGAAACTGCTCTAACAAAGACACACACTGAAGAGGAAGCAAAACAAATTATACAGGAAATGTTAGAGACAAAAATCAATAAAGTTAAAGAAAATTTAGCAAAAGCTTTAAATGGAAAAGAGACTATTCTTAAAGTTTTAAAAGGAGAACCCAAAAGAGAAATTCCTTTCTACATTCATGAAAACAACTTTGATATTTGTATAATTTCATCAAAAATAAAGAATAAAGTTTCATATCTCGAAAATATAGAAGTATCTATTGGAATATTTTAAGGGGCGATGCTATGGAACATCATTCAGTGTTAGAAGTTTTTGGGATACATGTAACCCATGACCTTTTATTTACGCTTTCTATTTTACTTTTTATTGGAACTTATGCAATGATTGTTTTGGAAAAATTCTTCCACAGAGTTCCTGCAGCATTACTTGGAGGATTTTTAGCAATATTTATAGGAGTTTTAACTCCTGAACAAGCTTGGCACTCTATAGACCACAATACGATTTTTCTACTTCTTGGTATGATGGTTATAGTGTCTGTTCTGATTGAAAGTGGTTTTTTCTCTATTCTTTCTTTAAAGGCTCTTCAAATTACTAAAGGAAACCCATTAAAAATATTAATAGTTTTTACAGGTTTAACAGGATTTTTATCTGCATTTTTAGATAACGTAACAACTGTTTTATTTATGATACCTATTCTTATTGGACTAACAGCTAAACTAAAACTAAATCCAGTTCCTTATGTAATTGCTACAGTTTTAGCCTCGAATATAGGAGGAACTGCTACATTAATAGGAGACCCTCCAAACATAATAATTGGTTCCCTAGGTGGATTTACATTTATGGATTTTATAGTAAATATTGCTCCAATAGTTATACTTACTCATATAGTAGGAACTATTGCTTTTGTTCTGTACATGAAGATTAGAGGAGATTTAAAGCCTCAAATGACAGACCAAAAAGAAATTGAAAAACTTATAGCTCAGCAGAAGGCAGAATATGATGTTGTTTTAATGAGGAAAGGATTAATAATCTTTGGAATAACTATATTTTTATTCTTTATGCATCATGTTCTTCATTTAGAAGCAGGAACAATAGCTTTATTTATGGCCTCTATCTTACTTTTATGGTCTAAAGAAGACCCTGAAAAAATATTTGAAAGGGTTGAATGGACTACTCTTATGTTCTTTATGGGATTATTTATTGTCATTGGTGGAATGGAGCATACAGGAGTTTTTGAAAAAGTTGCACATTTTACATCTAGCTTATTACAAGAACCAATGTCTAGTATTTTAATTTTAGGTGGACTTTCTGCAATTATTTCTGGAATTGTTGATAATATACCATTTACAATGGCCATGGCTAATGTTCTACTTGATTTTGGTAAAACTGCTACATGGAATACAGAACCTTTATGGTGGGCTTTAGCTCTTGGGGCATGTCTTGGAGGAAATTTAACAATTATTGGAGCTTCTGCAAATGTTGTTGCTGCAGGCTTAGCAGAAAGAGAAGGTTATCCTATAAAGTTTGTTGATTTTCTAAAAATGGGAACTCCAGTAACTGTTGTGACAGTTATTTTTGCTTTAGCTTTACTATACCTAAAGTATGTAATTTTTGGCGTATAGATGTTTTAAATACATAGTTGCGTAAGCTCCTTTTTTTAGGAAAAAGCTAATCCTGGAGCCATAGATTTTTATATCTGTGGCTTTTTCGTATGTCCTCCTGTAGTCTCCTTTTATTTTTTTATCTTTTAGAATTTGTAAAAATTCTATAAGAGTAAATCCTCCTTTCCTTAAAATTTCTTCATAATATTCTTTACTTTCCTCCATTTTTACTTTGTATCCTAAAATTGTCCAAAACTTTGGTATCGTATCTATTATAAAATTTTTTGGGATAAAGAATTTTTTTCCTTGTTCTTCTAAAAATGCACCATTAAATTTTTCCCTTAAAAAGAGCTCAAAGCTTTTATTCCAAAGGTATGATAAATATGCATCTACAAAAAAGTTTTCTTTTTTTGATAGTTTCCTACTTTGTAAAAGTAATTCTTTTCCTTTATTTATATTAAATTGTTTTATCCGTTGAGTATCAAAGTAGTTTATAAAAGTTTCACTAATATTACATATAGTTTCAGGTAGTTTTATATCAAAAAAATTTCCTTCTAGTTGTCCAATTTTAATCTTCCTTTTTATAGTTCTTAATTTTTTCAGAATGAAAAATGCATTTCTGTATTTTTCGATTTTTATATCACCATAATCTACCTTAGAAGACACATATTGAAAAGTTATTGCATTTTTATCTTTTAAGCCTGCATAGTCTAAGTTTAGTTTATGAGCTATGTCTAATGTGTTAAAAGAAATTTAAACA
>QNYP01000127.1 GCA_003978675.1 Hydrogenothermus sp. | reverse complement strand
ATTAAGAGCATTACTTTCTGTTATTTCTTCTTTTGTAAATTTTATGTAGTCTTCATTATACAAATCTTTTTCTTTAAGTTTTCTTTCTAAATATATCTTTTCCCAGTCCTCAATTTCAAAAAAATATATTTAGAAAGAAAACTTAAAGAAAAAGATTTGTATAATGAAGACTACATAAAATTTACAAAAGAAGAAATAACAGAAAGTAATGCTCTTAATTTCAAAGATGCAGAAGTTATAAGTATTTTTATATATTCAAAAATCACAAAAGAGATAATTGATAAACTTCCAAATTTAAAACTTATAGTTACAAGGTCTGCTGGATATGACCATATAGATATAGATTATGCTGTTTCAAAGGGAATTACTGTAGCAAATGTTCCTGGATATGGTAATAACACAGTTGCAGAATATACTTTTGCTTTAATTTTAGCTTTAGCTAGAAGATTAAAACCTATGATAAAGAATGTGGACAAAGGTATTTTTTCTAGAGAAGGTCTGATGGGTATAGATTTAATGGGAAAGACTATTGGTATTATTGGAACAGGCAGAATAGGTTCACATGTTGCCAGAATTGCCTATGGTTTTGGAATGAAAATACTTGCATATGATAGGTCTAAGAAACCTCATCTTGTTGAAAAGTATGGAGTGGAGTATGTAGGTCTTGAAGATTTGCTTAGAAACTCTGATATAGTTACAGTTCATCTTCCTTACACAAAGTCTACAAGATACCTAATAAATAGATTTAATATAAAGCTTATGAAACTAGATTCTATGTTGATAAATACTTCTAGAGGTGCTGTTGTTGAACTTGAGGCTATAGTTGAAGCTCTGAGGGAAGGAAGACTTACTGGTGGGGTTGCAATAGATACAGTTGAAGCTGAAGAAGTTTTAGAAGAAGAAATACTAAAAAAAGAAAATTTATCTGTAGCTAAGCTTGAAAAAGCAATGAATGCATTTTATGTTTTACATGAAGATAATGTTATAATTTCTCCACACTGTGCTTATTATACTAAAGATGCATTAAGGAGAATTTTAGATATAACAATAGATAATATTTATTCTTGCATAGTAGAAAAAGAACCGAAAAATATAGTGGCTGGTAAGTGTGTAGATAGTTAAAAATGGAAAAGAAGATAAAAAGAAAAAGCTCTATAGAAAAAGCTTTAGATTTAATAGAAGCTTTAAAAGAAAGGGAAGATTTAGGAGTAACTGAACTTAGTAATATTTTAGGATTAAACAAAAATAATGTTTTCAGATTACTTGCTACATTAGAGGTAAAAGGTATTATCGAACAGGAAGAAGAAACTGGTCATTATAAACTTGGAACGAAAGCATTATTTTTAGAGTATGCATATCTTAAAGGATTGGCTTTCTTACAAAAGGCAAAACCTTTTATGAAAATGCTTAGGACTAGGGTAAATGAAACTGTTTATTTATCTATTTTGTCAAAAGACAATATAGTGTATTTACATGCTGAGGAAACTAACAGATCTGTTTTAGTTCATTCTAGAGTATCTAAAAGATTTCCTGCGGAAAAAACAACTTCAGGTAAGGTTTTATTAAAGGCAAGGCAGTCAAAAGAAGTTGTATTCCCTGTTGAAGTAGATTTTGAGGGCTTAGAACCTGAAGTTTCTGAAATATCAACTGTAATTTGGGAAGATAAAAACCCAATCGCTTCTATTTCTATTGTTGCTCCAATAAGTAGATTAAACCAAATAAACTATAAAGATATAGAGTTTGAACTTTTAAATTGTGCTAAGGAAATAACAAATCAATTATCTTAATTTTATTAATTATTTCCTATAAATGGTAATGCATATCTAAATCTTAAAATATTTATAGTTGCTGTGATTGTTTTAAATGTTTTATCTGTCTGTCTGTTGTAATCCTCTATATAATTAATTGTAAGACTCCAGCATTTTCTATCAAAAATAACTGTAGCTCTTCTTTGTTGTGTATATCCTTCTTCTAAATTTTGAACTATAGAACCTGAAAGTCTAAACCATTTATAACTTGTTGATACAGTATGAACTAACTGGTTCTGTGTAATATTTTCTCCTTTATCATATGAATGATTAATAGAGTATCTTAGCTTATTAAAAATATTTAAAGATAAAGAAGAAATACTCCTTGTTATTTGTTTTTTATATCTATCAAATAAAATATTATTTTCTGCTAAAACTCCTTTTATTTTTAAAATTAAATTGTTCGTGATTGGCTTGTTATGTCCGTAAAAGGGATTATCTCCTATATAAAAATTTTCTAAAAATGTATATCCCGTTCCTATTTCCCATCTAAAGTAGTCTTGACTATTAAATGAGAGTATATTGTAAAGATAAAAATCTATATCTTTTAAAGCTTCTACCCTATCTTCTTTATCAAAAATTGGCAAATTTTCCTGATTTACTTTATTCACATAAGAAAATTTTATTACTGGAATTATACTATGTGTGAAAGTATTAAAGTTTTTGTAGAAAGGCATAGATAATCTATCTTTTATTGATATTAGGTTTCTATTTGCATTTTTACTACTAAAATTTTTTAATCCGGTGTAAAAGGTAGTTCTAGGAGATATTTCAAGAAAATTTATAATTCCATTAAAGTTTAATGAAGATATAAGTCTAAAGGTGTTATCACTTCTAATTCCACTAACACCTTCTTCTCTGTAAAAATTTGTATTTACACTTAAAAAGTCATAATAAAGATTTAATTTTTCAATAAGAGGCTTTTCTTTCCAATAAAATCTAATCTCAGGTAATCTCTGTAAAGTTGATTTATTATCAATAGTTGTTAAATCATAAAGATATTCAAAATTTACTTCTAGAGAAAAGTCATCTTTGTCTGTAAGGCTTATAAATTGTGATTTTGTAAATGAACGGTATCTATTTTGGACAAAATTTAATATATCTACTGTTGAGGATGCATATATATCTTCGTAAAAATACTTATCACTTGGAATTTCAAGATATAAAAAAACTTTAGTATCTTTAAATCTTTCCAAATGTGTATCTAATTTTAGAAGCCATCTGTCTGAGTATTTCTCTTTTCTACCAGTCCATATTTCATTTATTAGGTTGTCTTTAAAGTAATATGTGTATAGTTTGATATCCGTATATTTGGAGAATTTTTTTCTATATTCAACAGATAAACCTTTTCCTTGTTTTTCTCTATAATCAAGTGTAAAGGTTGCATCAGAAGTTCTATTGATTACCCAGTATATAGGAATTTTAAATGTATAACTGTTATATATGTCTTGTCCTATAGTGATAGGTAAAATTCCTGATTTTCTTTTTGAGGTCGGATATGCAAAATAAGGAATATATAAAAATGGGACATAGCAGAAGTGAAACACTACATTTTTAGCATGTAAATAATCATTTTTCTTTGCTTTTCCACTTGTTGAAAAGATATACCAATCGTATTGGTTAAAAGGACAAGATGAAAACTTTGCGTCTTCATAAAATATAAAATCGCCTTCTTTTATTAGTTTTCTTGTTTTTAAAAAGTACTGATAGTTTATAGACAGTTTTACATTAAAAAAAAGGAGAATTTTTTAATG
>QNYP01000126.1 GCA_003978675.1 Hydrogenothermus sp. | reverse complement strand
TAACAATAAGCTCATCTAGCTTAATGTTTTACTTGATAAGGGAAAATAATGAGAATGTAGAATTACATCTGGAAGATAAGAATGAATATAAAAAAGCAGGTGGTATTTATAAAGGTAAAATAAAAAGAATATCCCCTGCTATGAATGCAGTTTTTTTAGATATAGGAGAAGAAAAAGAAGCCTTTTTACCTGTAAAAGATTTATCTAATGGAAATTACCACATAGGAAAACCACTCCTTGTTCAAGTGAAAAGAACATCTGTGGGAACAAAAGGTTCAAAATTATCAGAAAATATAGCAATTCCTGGAAGATATCTTGTTTTAACTCCAAAGGTTAGCAAGATATCTATATCAAGTAAATATACATCTCAATCAGAAAAAAAACAACTAAAAGAAAGAATAAAAGAAATTTTACAACCTTACAATGAAGAAAATTTTGGTTTTATTATTAGAACGCTAGCCTGTGAAGCATCAGATAATCAAATTATTGAGGATTTTTTAAATTTAAAACAACTATGGAAAAAAATAACAGAAGCATTTAACAAAAAGAAAGCTCCATCTGTTTTATATGATGAAGAATATAAACTATATTCAATACTAAAAGACTATGCAGGAAATTTTGACAAGATAGTGGTGGATGATATTAATATTTTTAAAATTGTAAAAAACCACATAAAAACAATGTATCCAGATAGAAATATAAAGCTACAATTTTTTAAAGAAAAAAAACAAACAATAGAAGAAAAATACCAGCTTCAAAAGACCATATCAAAAATATTAAATCCATACGTATGGCTAAAAAGTGGAGGTTATCTTATAGTAGAGGAGACAGAAGCTTTAGTAGTTATAGATGTAAATAGTGGAAAACATTGTAAGCAAAAAAGTATAGAAGATACGGCATTTTTTATAAATCTAGAAGCAACAAAAGAAATAATAAAAACCCTTAGATTAAAAGACCTTGGAGGAATAATTGTTATAGATTTTATAGATATGTCTGACGAAGAAAGAAAGAATATTCTAGTAGAAAAATTGAAAGAAGAAGCAAAAAATGACAGAAGGAGTATAAAAATAAAAGATTTCACATCTTTAGGATTACTTCAATTAACAAGAAAAAAAACAGAAGAAAGCCTAATAAAAAAACTAACCCAAGGTTGCTATTACTGTAGAAGTAATGGATTTGTCAAATCTTTTTCCTTAATAATGTTTGAAATAGAAAAGGAAATTCAAAAAAGAAAACCATTTGCTACAATGAGTATAAAAATAAATCCACTGCTGGAAGAACATTTAAAGTCTCTATTAAAATCACTTAAATTGACCAAAAATGTTAAAATTCTAAAAGATGAAAAACTACATGTGGAGAAATTTATAATAGAGAGTGTGTAATGAAAAAAATAGTGATAGCAGGTTTTGTTTTATCAATATTGGCTTTTGGTTGTTCTCAAAAAGAGTTCTTCTCAAAAGATGTTTATTACAAAGGTATAAAGGCTTACAAACAAAATAAACTAGATGATGCCCAAGAACTTCTAAAAAAAGCAATTTATAAAGCAAAAGGTATGACTACAGAAGATATCATGAATGCCAAATTTTTACTGGCAAATGTATATTTCAAAAAAGAAATGTATGTAGATGCAATTGTTGAATTTGAAGAATATATTACTCTATATCCTACAGCTCCAAACATTCCAGAAGCACTTTATAAACTTGCGCTGTCTTATTATAAAATTTCCCCAGATTACCAACGAGACTTAACATACTTAAAAAAAGCAGAAGAAAAAGCTTTAGATATTATAGTAAATTACCCAGATAGCCAGTATGCAGTGAAATCAGAAAAACTCATTGAAAAAATAAAAGGAATATATGCAAAACACTACCTGGAAGTAGCAAATTTATATTATAACTTAGGTAAATATTACTCAGCAGCGTTTTACTACGATTATGTTTTAAAAAAATATCCTAAATATATAAACAACAAAGAAACTAAAATAAAATTAATAGAAAGTTTAAAAAATTCTGGTGAACAGTATAAAGACCAGATAGAAGAATATAAGAGGCAAATAAAAGAGTTAGAGGATAAAATAAGACAAGAGAAAGATTTAGAAAAGAAAAATGTTTTACTAAACAGAAAAAGATTAATAGAGGATTTACTGTTTACTCTAGAAAGTAGAATTAAAGAAAGTAAACTAAAAGCAGAAAAACTATCTAAAACTTTAAATTAGGAGTTTTCTTTTTCCTCTATTATCTTTAAAAGCTTTTTGAAATTTTTATATCTAAGGGTTTTTTTAGCCAAAGGTATTATTTCTTTAATCACATTCTTTGCTTCTTCAAATTTGCCAAGCTTTATTAACGATTTTGCAATAAAATACTTTGCTTCTACAGCAGATTTTTTATCTCCAATATTTATGTATATTTCATAAGAGTTTTCAAAGTAAGGTATAGCTTTTTTATACTGTTTTAACTTGTAATAAGAAATTCCTATATTATAATTAACTAAGGCTTTGTAATGTTTTCTAATATCTATGCCGTTTATCTTACTTAAAGCTTCTTTGTAAAACTTAAGAGCTTTTTCATAGTCCTTTTTATGAAAATAAACATTACCGATATCTATCAACGCAACAGGTATCATGCGTTGGTTATCGTTATCTTTAGAAATTTCTAAAACTTTTTTAAAATGTTTTAAAGCCTCATCAAATTTTCCTAAAGAAAGCATAATTTCTGCCAAAAGGGTATGAGCATAAGCCTTCCATCTATAGTTTTTTTGATTTTTAGAATATTGTATTGCTTTATTTGCGTATTCTATAGCTTTGTTAATTTTCCCAAGCTGAAAGTATGCAACTCCTATATAGTAATACCCTTCAGCTATACCTTTGGGAACATTATGTTTTTTTGCATATTTTAAAGTTTGTTTTGCTTTTCCTAGCATTAAATAATATTTACCTTGTTCATAATATTTCCAAGCATCAAGTAGCATTTTATCAACTTTATCTTTGGAAGTTTCAGCAAAGGAAAATGTGGAAAATATAATAAGACTAAGAAGAAACCTTTTTATTTTCATTAAACTTTTCCGCTAGATTTATAAAATTTTCTAAAAGTTTTTTTCCATATTGAGTTAGTATTGATTCTGGATGGAACTGAATACCATAAATAGGATATTTTTTATGCTGAATGCCCATTATCTCATCGTCTTCCTTAGTCCAGGCTGTTATTTCTATATCCTCAGGTAAAGAGTTTTTATCTATAACTAATGAATGGTATCTGACAGCTTCAAATGGATTTGGAATATTTTCAAAAAGCCCCTTTTGGTTATGGTAAATCATAGATGTTTTACCATGCATTAAACATTTTGCTTTGATAATTTTTGCACCAAATGCATATCCTATAGATTGATGTCCCAGACATACACCAAGAATAGGATATATACCTTTAAATGCTTTTATTACATCTACAGAGATTCCAGCTTCAGTTGGAGAACAAGGCCCAGGAGATATAACAATTGCTTCAATACTTTCAAGTTTTTTTATATCTTCAACAGTTATTTCATCATTTCTTTTTACTAAAACGTCAACATTAAGTTCGTATAAATACTGAACTATGTTGTAAGTAAATGAGTCATAGTTATCTATCATTAAA
>QNYP01000129.1 GCA_003978675.1 Hydrogenothermus sp. | reverse complement strand
TGTTTTTTTAATTGGCTTTTGGGCTTCTACAGTTATAGTTGGAGATACTTCAAATGCCGAAGGAAAAGTAGACCCTGATTTTGTTGTAATAGATGAGATAGCTGGTTTTATGGTTTCTATGATAGGTATATCTTTAAATCCTATTCATCTTTTAATAGCATTTGTTTTATTTAGAATTTACGATATATTTAAACCCCCTCCTATAAAAAAATTTGAACAACTTCCATCTGGCCTTGGAATAATGGCAGATGACATTGTTGCAGGGATTTATGTTTTAATTATTATGCACATTTTAGTTAAATTCTTTGATATTTAGGAGAGGAGAATGCTTACATACAAAGATGCAGGGGTTGATATAGAAAAAGCAGACGAATTTGTAAACCAAATAAAAAGTTTTGTTAAAGGAACTTTTAATAAAAATGTTATTACTCCTATTGGTGGTTTTGCAGGAGCTTATTTGCTTGAAGTAGCTAAATATAAAGAGCCTGTAATAACCTCATCCACAGATGGTGTTGGAACAAAACTAAAAATTGCCCAAGCCTTAGATAAACACGACACAATTGGAATAGACCTTGTTGCAATGTGTGTAAATGACCTTATTACTACAACATCTAAACCTTTATTTTTCTTAGATTATTTTGCAACTGGAAAATTAGAGCCTCATGTAGCTGTTGATGTTGTTAAAGGTATAGCAGAAGGATGTAAACAGGCAGAGTGTGCATTAATTGGTGGTGAAACTGCAGAAATGCCTGGAATGTATAAAGATGGTGAGTATGATTTAGCTGGTTTTGCTGTTGGTGTTGTTGAAAAAGAAAAAATGCTTGATGGAAGTAAAACAGAAAAAGGTGATGTTTTAATAGCAGTTCCATCTTCTGGTATTCATAGTAATGGTTATTCATTAGTAAGAAAATTAGTTGAGCTAAAAGGCTATAAATATGAAGATAAAATTGAAGAATTTGGTAAAACTCTAGGAGAAGAACTATTAACTCCAACAAAAATTTATGTAAAAACTGTTTTATCACTGGTAGATAAGGTAAACCTAAAGGCAATAGCCCATATCACAGGTGGAGGAATTCCTGGAAATTTAATAAGAGTTATAAACGATAGATTAACCGCTGTTATTGAAGAAAAATCAATTAAAGTTTTACCTGTATTTAAATGGATACAAAAAGAAGGAAATATTCCAAAAGAAGAAATGTTTAAAACATTTAATATGGGTATTGGTTTAATTTTAGTCGTTGATAAATCTGATGTAGATAAAACTTTAGAACTTTTAAAACAACAAGGAGAAGAAGGTTATATAATTGGAAAATTAGAAAAAGGGGAAAAGGCAGTTAAAATTATTTAATTTACCCAGTTTTGTTTTGCTATTTCCCAAAGGGCTATAGCATTTGCAGAAGCAACATTTAGAGAGGTTATTTTACCTTTCATTGGAATAGTTGCAATAATATCTGCTGTTTGTAGAACTGGTTTTGATGTGCCTTTTCCTTCTGAACCTAAAACAATACCAACTGGAAATGGAAAATCTATTTTATGTATGGACTTTCCTCCTTTTTCTATAGCTACTACCCATCCTCCAAGCTTTTTAAATTTATCTAGAGAGTTTCTAATGTTTGCAACTTTTGAGATTGGTATATGAAAAACTGCACCAGCAGAAGCTTTTACAACTACTTCATTTATAGGCGCAGACCTTTCTTTAGGAATAACTATTCCTGATGCTCCTAGAACTTCGGCTGTTCTTATTATGTTTCCAACATTTTGCGGGTCTGTAATGTGGTCTAGAAATACTAAAAATCCGTTTTCATCAATTGTTTTATTTAAGAGTTCATTTAAATCCCAATAGTCTATTGGTGAAAGTAAAGCAACAACTCCTTGAGTTTTCTTAGTCCCTGCAAGCTCCTCAACTTTTTTTCTTGGAACTCTCTGGGTTTTTATTCCTTTTTCTTTTGCAATTGCTACTATGTCTTTAGGCAAAGATGTATCATGTGCTATTAAGATTTTTTCTAAACTTCTTCCAGATTTTAAAGCCTCTAAAACTGGATTTCTTCCCCAGATTGTAAATTTTTTTTCCATTTAAACTCCAACTTTTTGTTTTAGTCTACATACAGAACATATTTCATTAGCAGAAGGTTCTCCGCAAATTTTACATTTTATTAGATTTTTATCTTCTTTTTTTTCTTCATTTAAGATAGGATACATTCTTTTTAAGAAGTTTGTATAAAACTGTAGCTTTGTCCCTGGGTGTTTTTCTTCTAATTTTGATAAAAACTCCTTATATTCTATTGATGATGCTCCTTCTGCAAAAGGACATTCATATTCTATGTAGTCTATGTTATTTAAAAATGAATAAATGGCAGTTTCTTTTTCTGTAATTTTACACAAGGGTTTAACTTTTCTTATAAATCCTTCTTCTTCTTTTAAAACTGGATATTGTCTTTTTAGATAATCTATATCCCATCTTAATGTATTGCCAAATAAAACAGCCACTTCGTCATCAAGATTATGTCCTGTAGCAATTACTTTATAACTATTATCTTTTGCAAATTTATTCATATAGTATCTTTTTACTGTTCCACATGCAGAGCAAGCAGGTCTATTAGATATTTCCTTTAGCTCTGGGATTGTGGCAATTTCTTGTGATAAATCAAGTATATGTAAAGGCCTATTTATTCTTTCTGCAAAACTGATAGCTTTTTCCTTTGAATCCTGTGAATATTCTCCTATCCCTAAATTTATATAAAATCCATCTGCTTCATATCCAAGTTTTGTTAAAACATTCCAAAGGGCTAAACTATCTTTTCCCCCTGATACTGCAACAAGAATTTTTTCATTTCTAGAAAACATTTTAAATTCATCTATTGTTTTTTGAACTCTTTTTTCAAACCACGAAATATAATGCTCTTTACATAGTGCTAGTCTGTGTTGAGGAAGATAAACTATTGCCTTATTTTTAAGCCCTTTTGTTTTACAGATTGTGCATTTAGTTTGTTTTCTTAGCATTTTCCTTCCTTAAACATTAAATCTAAATAACATCACATCTCCATCTTGAACTACATAGTCTTTTCCTTCTATCCTTACTGCTCCTGCTTCTTTTGCTTTTTGCATAGAACCGTATTTTATAAGCTCATCATAATTTATAACCTCTGCAGCAATAAATCCCCTTTCAAAGTCAGAATGTATTTCTCCTGCTGCTTGAGGGGCTTTTGTTCCTTTTTTTATTGTCCATGCTCTAGTTTCTTTTTCTCCAGTTGTAAAGTAGGTTATAAGGTCTAAAAGCTCATATCCTGTTCTTATCATTTTGTTTAATCCCGGCTCTGTTAAGCCATATGCTTCAAGTAATTCTCCCCTTTCTTCTTTAGGTATTTCTATAAGCTCCTGCTCTACTTTTCCACATAAAACAACAACTGGTGCATTTTCTTTTTGAGCTTTTTCTTTTATTGCTTTTACATGGGGATTATTTTCTCCATCTGGAAGGTCTTCTTCTCCTATATTTCATACATTATAGGTTTTATTGTTAATGGGAATATAGTTTTTTTCATATAGTCTATTTCTTCTTCTGTAAATTTATCTAAATTGGTTCTAAGAGGCTGTAAGTTTTCTAAAATTTCTTTTGCTTTTGTTAAAACTTCAACTTCAAATTTTGCTTCTTTATTTCCTGATTTTGCAGGTTTTATAACTTTTTCTAATCTTTTTTCTACTGTTTGTAAATCTGCAAGTATTAACTCTGTTTCTATAATTTCTGCATCTCTAACAGGATTAACTCCGCCTTCAACATGAACAACATCGCTATCTTCAAAACATCTAACAACATGGGCTATCGCAGAAACATTTCTAATATTTGATAAAAATTGGTTTCCAAGCCCTTCTCCTTTTGATGCTCCTTTAACTAATCCTGCGATATCTACAAACTCAATTGTAGCTGGAATTATATTTTTAGATTTTGAAATTTCTGTAAGTTTATAAAGCCTTTCATCTGGAACATCAACAATACCTACATTTGGGTCTATTGTGCAAAAAGGATAGTTTGCAACTCCTGCTTTTGCAGTTTCAGTTAAAGCATTAAATATTGTAGATTTTCCAACATTTGGAAGTCCAACAATTCCCACATTAAGTTTCATAAACTAACCTCTGTAAAATTTGAAGTTGAAGTTTTAACAAAAGCAAAAGAAATTTTAGAAAACTTACAGCCTCTTAGAACCAATTTAGATAAATTTACAGAAGAAGAAATAGACTATATGAAAAAAACTATATTCCCATTAACAATAAAACCTATAATGTATG
>QNYP01000128.1 GCA_003978675.1 Hydrogenothermus sp. | reverse complement strand
CTAAAGAAGGAGAAATATTAGTTGGAGAACCAGCAAAAAGAAGAGCAGTTTTAGACCCTCAAAATACAATCTATGAAGCAAAAAGATTCATAGGTAGAAAGTTTGATGAAGTTCAAGAAGAAATAAAACATGTCCCATATAAAGTTGTAGCAGATGATAAAGGAGATGCCGCTTTTGATGTTCCAAATGCTAACAAAGTAGTTAGACCAGAAGAAGTTGGAGCACAGGTTCTTAAAAAATTAAAGGAAGCTGCTGAGGCATATCTTGGAGAACCTGTAACAGAAGCGGTTATTACAGTTCCAGCATATTTTAACGAAAGACAAAGACAAGCAACTAAAGACGCAGGAAAGATTGCAGGTCTCGAAGTAAAAAGAATTATTAACGAACCTACAGCTGCAGCATTAGCTTATGGATTAGATAAAAAATCTGATGTAAAAATCCTTGTTTATGACTTTGGAGGTGGAACATTTGATGTATCTATATTAGAAGGTGGAGATGGAGTTATAGAAGTTAAAGCTTCTGATGGTGATACTCATCTTGGTGGTTCTGATATAGATGCAAGAATTATAGATTGGTTAGTTAATGAATTCAAAAAAGAAACTGGAATAGATTTAAGAGAAGATAAAACAGCTTTTCAAAGATTAAAAGAAGCTGCAGAGCAAGCTAAAAAAGAATTATCATTCAAAATGGAAACAGAAATAAACTTACCATTCATCACAATTGACCCAGAAAGCAAACAACCTTTACACCTAGAGAAAAAGCTAACAAGAGCTAGACTTGAAGAAATGATTAAAGATATTGTTGATAGAACTATGGATATTGTTAAAAGAGCTTTAGAAGCTGCAAGATTAACTCCTCAAGACATAGACGATGTTGTTTTAGTTGGAGGTTCTACAAGAATACCTTTAGTTCAACAAAAAATTAAAGAATTCTTTGGAAAAGAGCCTCACAAAGGAGTAAACCCAGACGAAGTTGTATCTGTAGGAGCTGCTATCCAAGGTGGAGTATTAGCTGGAGAAGTTAAAGATGTTTTACTAATAGATGTAACACCATTATCTTTAGGTATAGAAACTCTTGGTGGAGTAATGACTGTATTAATTCCAAGAAATACTCCTATACCAACTAAAAAATGTGAAATATTCACAACTGCAGCAGATAACCAAACACAAGTTGAAATACATGTTCTCCAAGGTGAAAGAAAAATGGCTAAGGAGAACAAATCTCTTGGTAGATTCATATTAACAGATATACCTCCAGCACCAAGGGGAGTTCCACAAATTGAAGTATGCTTTGATATAGATGCAGACGGAATACTTCATGTAACAGCTACAGATAAAGCTACAGGAAAATCTCAATCTCTAACTGTTCAACCATCTTCAGGATTAACTGAAGAAGAAATACAAAAAATTATTGAAGAAGCTAAAAAACATGAAGAAGAGGACAAGAAATTCCAAGAAGTTGTCGAGCTTAAAAACCAACTAGATGCATTAACTTACAGCCTTGAAAAAACACTAAATGAAAATAAAGCAAAACTATCTGAGGATGAAGTAAAAGAAGCAGAAGAGGCTGTTAAGCAGGCAAAAGAAGCATTATCAGGAAACGAAAGGGATAAAATACAGTCTGCAATAGATAAAATTACAGCAGTTGCTAACAAAATAGCTCAAAAACTATATCAATCAGGAGCTTCTGCAGGAACACAAACAGGACAAACTCAAGACAATAAAAAAGGTGATGATGATGTAATTGACCCAGAAGTTCAATAAATAACAAGGGGCTTAAATGCCCCTTAACCTTTTTATATACTCTTCAAATTCTTTTAGACTTTCTAGATGCATTTCTGAAAGGTCATAATTTAAACTTTTGAAATATTTAGTAAGAAAATTTTTATCATCAAAATCAATTTTTTTTATATAAAAATCTAAATTAGAGAAAAATCTCTTTTTCGAAAGTTTTAAGATATTTTCTAATTCACAAACTATATTTTTATTTTCTAAATAAAAATTCCTATCAATAGCCCAAACAGCAAAGACAAATGGATATCCTGTATTTTCTTTCCATATTTTTGATAAATCGTATATATATTTAAACTTCTTTGAAAATTTTATCGCATTATCTCCTATCAGCAATACTGTTTTATCTTCAATATTTTCATAACTTTCTAGCTCTTTGTATTCTACTTTTTTATTAAGAAAAATTTCTAGAAAAATTTTTGTTAAATATCTTGAACTTTTTGAAGCTTTAGATAAATAGATTGTTTCTACATCAGAAATTTCTATGTTGGAGAAAATTGCTACCGAAAATACTTTATTATTTGCAGAGATAGATAAATCATTAAGTAAGATATATTTGTTTTTATTTTCCAGATACTCAGCTGAAGATATACAACCAGCATCTATTTTGTTTTCTCTAAGTAGTTTATTAATTTGTGATGGAACACCTTTTACAAGCAGATACTTAAAATTAGGCTTTAAATTTGTAAACTCAAAATTAAAAGGATATGTATTTATATAATCTATCCAGCCAATCTTAAGCATTTTTATGTCTTTGTTTTCCTATTAGAATTTCTATATAAATTTTCAACCTATAGGTTAACAAACTAATTACAAATCCAAGAATTAAACTTATAACAATAACTAAAATAGAGTAAAAATGAGGATTTTCAAATGCGAATTTAGATATAGGATTGTCTAAAGCTTGCTCTAAAGAAATTTTAGGTCTTGGCTTTTCAAAAATTAGCTGGTAAAAACTCATAACAGCAACAGCAGAGACTAAAGAAGCCATAACAAATTTTAATTTTTCTTTACTTACCCTTTGCCCAAATGCACTTCCAAAAACAGCTCCAAAAGAAGAACCAATCATTAGTAAAATTGCTAACACTATATCCACACCATGATTTATAGTTCCATGAAAGTATGTTAAGAATGCAGTAACAAAAATCATCTGAAATAAACTCATTCCAACTGCTTTTTGAACAGGGAAACCTGCAAGGTAAATAAGAGCAGGTATTATGACGAAACCTCCACCAACTCCCATAATAGCTGCCAAAAACCCTGCAAAAGCTCCAATAAAAATAGGAACTAAAATAGATATCTCAGTAAAGGCAAATTTCATTTTAAAAGGTAAAGAATCTATAAATTTCTTTAATTTACTTTGCCTTTTTTCTTCCTTTTTCTTTTTTAAAACATCTAAAAACATTGTAATACCAGTAAAACCAAGATAAAAAGCATATAAAGACAAAACAAAGCTTCTAAAATGTCCAGCCTCTTCAAGAATATTAGCTATTAATACTCCCAAAGACCCCCCTAGAAATCCAGAAAAAACCATAATCCATCCCATTTTTAAATCTATATTTTTTAGTCTTAAATGAGATATAAAACCAGAAACTGTTGCACCAACCATTTGAGCAACAGAGGTTCCAACAGTAACAATAGGGGGAACTCCAAGTTTTATTAAAGCAGGATTTAAAATAATCCCACCACCAATTCCAAGTAAACCTGATAAAAATCCAACAAATAAACCAAGAAAAAGTATGGAAATTTTTCTTCCTGTTGCTGGTGTTGAGGTAAACATAATTTACATACTTTTTCTTGGTTTATTTGTTGGATTTTTATCAGGTTTACTTGGAATTGGTGGTGGGATTATTTTAAATCCTGCTTTAATAAAACTTGGAGT
>QNYP01000021.1 GCA_003978675.1 Hydrogenothermus sp. | reverse complement strand
CCTTTACAAAAAGGAACCCAACTACTATTAAAAGTACTTAACTTAGATGAAAGTAATAGACTAATTTTAAAAATTCTATCACTGTCTAAAAGTAGTGATAAATTTAAAGCGCTAGAAAATACAAACATTGATAGCTTCGAAATAACCAAATTATTAGATATCTTAAAAAGCGCATCTATAAAGGAAAATATAATCCAAAACTGGCAATTTTCTGGCAAACTCTTAAAAGAGAAAATTATGAACTCTGGTTTATTCTTTGAAAAAAAACTTTTAAAAAAAGAAAATGTGGAAGATGATTTAAAATTTAAAATGTACAAACTCCTAGAAGATACTTCACTAAGCAATGAAGATAAAAAAGCTGTAAGAGAATTAATTAATACCATAATAAACCACCAGATTATTTCTAAAGATTTTAATTCAGTTTTTGTATTTTTACCTTTAATTCTTCCTGACTTAAAGGTTTCCCATTTTTTATACAAAAAAATTTCCCAAAAAAGTAAAGAAGGGCACTTTTTAGCTATAAGTTTTGAATTTAAAGATATTGGAAAATTAGTTGTTAGTTTGTTTAATATTGATAGATATTTAGCAATAACATTTTTTAGTGAAAACAGGGGGTTCTTAGATACTTTAAAGAAAAACATATCAAGACTAGAAAAGGATTTAGGTAAAACATTTAAAACCAGCTTTATTTTTTCTAATAAAATACCAAGTATTAAGGATTTTCTAAAAAAAGAAGATAGTTTTATAGACTTAAAAACTTAAACTTATGTCAGATATAAAAAAAGCAATAGCTTTAAAATACGAAGTAGAGAAAAACAACGCCCCTAAAGTAGTTGCTAAAGGAAGTGGAAAGATTGCAGAAAAAATTATTGAAATGGCAAAGGAGTATGGAATAACTATAAAAGAAGATAAAGAACTAGTGGAAATGCTATCTAAACTAGATATAGGAGATGAAATACCTTCACATCTTTATGAAGTTGTTGCAAAAATATTTGCTTATGTTTATTCAACAAAAAAAAGATTGAAATAAGATAGAAAAGTACTAATTTTTTTACAAAAAGGACTCTAGGAGAAAAAAATGACTCAAACTGTTAGAAAGCCGTCAGTTAGCAATGCTTTTTATCCAGGAAATCCTTACGAACTTGAAAGTATGATAGATTACTTTTTAGAAAAAGCTCCTTTATATAATGTAAAACCTGAAGCAGTAATTAGCCCTCATGCAGGATATATATACTCTGGATTAACTGCAGGGCATAGCTATAAACAGTTTTTGAATTTAGATAGAAATAAACATTATAAGGTTTTATTAATTGGTCCATCTCATTTTGTCCCGTTTAATGGAATTCCATTTGGATACTATGATTATTGGGAAACTCCATTGGGTAAAGTTCCTGTAAATAAACAGGAAATAGAAAAATTTGTAATAAACAATCAGGATTTACCTATTACTCTAAACACACTTCCACATGTTAGGGAACATTCATTAGAAGTTCAAGTTCCTTTTTTACAAAAAGTTTTAGATAATTTTTCTATAATTCCTGTTGTTTACGGACAAGTGCCTTATCAAATTGTAGAAAAAGTCATTAAAGATATAAAAGGAAACAACGATGATGTTATTGTTGTTATAAGCACAGATTTGAGCCACTACTACCCTTACGACACAGCTAGACACATTGATGCAAACTGTATAAAAGCTGTTGAAGAGCTAAATTTAGCATATCTAAAAACTTGTGAAGCTTGCGGAAAAATAGGAATAGAGGCTCTAATAGATTTCGCAAATAAAGTAGGCTGGAAATCTTCTGTTTTAGATTACAGAACTTCAGGAGATACTGCAGGAGATAAAGAAAGTGTGGTTGGTTATTTAAGTGCAGTGTTTTATAAGTAAGAAAGGGGGTAATTATGCAAACAGATATAATTTTGGATTTAAACGAAATATCTCAAGAAGAAGGACAAGGATTAGTAGAACTAGCAAAAAAATCAATAAAATATTACCTTCAAACAGGTAAGATTCCAAAATTAGAAGATATACCTTTTGAAATATGGAAGAAAAAAGGAGCAACATTTGTAACATTAGAAAGAAAAGACACAGGATCATTAAGAGGATGTATAGGTTCTATTATACCTTTTAGAGCATTATATGAAGATGTTATATCAAATGCTATTGCAGCTGCTACTAAAGATCCAAGATTTACTCCTGTTAGTATAGAAGAATTACCATATTTGAAAACTAAAGTCTCTATTCTTTCATATCCAGTTCCTTTAGAATATATAGATTACCAAGATTTATTAAATAAAATAAAACCTTTTGAGGATGGTTTAATACTAAAACTTGGAAATTATCAAGGAACATTTCTACCTGATGTTTGGGAAGATTTACCAGATAAAGAGCAATTTTTAGCACATCTTTGTTTAAAAGCAGGATTACAACCTGATTGTATTATTAAATACCACCCAGAAATTTTTGTTTATAAAACCAAAGTGTTCTCAGACTAGCCTAAAGCTGTATCTAAAAAGAGCATCACAAGAACTCCAATTAAAAATCCAATTGTAATATATCCCTCATTTTTACCAGATGAATAAACTTGAGGGAATACTTCTTTCACAGTAACGTAAATCATTGCTCCACCTGCAAAAGCAAGTCCTAACGGAAGTAAAAAATGCATTATAGAAAATGAAACCCCACCAATAACTGCAAAAACAAACTCAGAAAATCCACTTAATACTCCAATTGAAAGAGGGAGTAAAACCCTATTAGACAAAAATATAAGAGGAAGTGCAACAGCAAGACCTTCTGGAATATCCTGAATACCAATAGCTATAGCAGTAGCCCAACCTTTGTTTACATCATTAACCATAGATACACCTACAGCTAATCCCTCAGGTAAGTTATGGATAATAATAGCAAGTGCTAAAAGAATTATATTTCTAACTTTACCCTTATACTCATTAGAAGAGTTATATTTTAAAAATTTTTCTTCATGAGGAATAAGTTTTCCAATAAGGTATATAACAAAAAAACCTAGAACAATTCCAAACATAGAAATATAGACATTTCCATTGTCTATTGAAGGAAGAATTAAAGATGTAAAGGAGGCAACAAGCATAATGCCTCCACTGAATGCTAAGCTTGTATCTAATCCAACTTCTGGAAATTTTTTAAAAATAAGGGCTAAAAAAGCCCCTAAACTAGTGGTAAAAAATACAAATAAACCGGCTAGAACTACATCTATAGGCATTTTAGCCTTCTACATTAAATTCCCTTAATGCTTCATTTAGAGATGTTTTCTTATCTGTTGATTCTTTTCTTTTACCAATGATTAATGCAACTGGAACACCATACTCACCTGCAGGGAATTTTTTGTTCATAACTCCTGGAATAACAACGCTTCTTGCAGGAACTCTTCCTCTATATTCAACAGGTTCATCACCAGAAACATCAATAATTCTAGTAGAGCCAGTTATAACAACCCCTGCTCCTAAAACAGCTTCTTCTTCAATAACTGCACCTTCTACAATAATACACCTAGAACCTATAAAACAGTTATCTTCAATTTTGCAGAAGGAGGCTCTAATACTCCACCTATCCCAACTCCACCTGATAAATGAACATTTTTACCAATTTGAGCACAAGAACCAACAGTAGCCCAAGTGTCAACTAAAGTTCCGCTTCCAACATAAGCTCCGATATTTACATAAGAAGGCATTAAAATAGCCCCAGACTCTATAAAAGAACCATATCTTGCAGTAGCTGGTGGAACAACCCTAACTCCTGCTTCCTTCCAGTTTTTCTTTAAAGGAATTTTATCGTAATATTCAAAAGGTCCAACTTCCATAACTTTCATATCCTGTATAGGGAAGTACATTAAAATTGCTTGTTTAGTCCATTCATTAACAACCCATTCACCATTTACTTTTTCTGCAACTCTAACCTTACCTTTGTCTAACAAATCTATTGTTTCCCTAACTGCATCTTGATATTTTTTCTCTTTAAGAAGTTCTCTGTTTTCCCAAGCTTGTTGTATTAGCTGTTTTAATTCTTCTTATGTAAATATCGGAGCTTATGTTGGAAGCGGAACTTTAGTTGACACTTGGGCTACTGTTGGTTCTTGTGCTCAAATTGGTAAAAATGTTCATTTATCAGGTGGAGTTGGGATAGGTGGAGTATTAGAGCCTCCTTCTGCAAAA
>QNYP01000022.1 GCA_003978675.1 Hydrogenothermus sp. | reverse complement strand
CCCGGGTTCGACCCCCGGGCGGCTCACCATTTGCAAAAAATTTAAGAATATGATAAAATAAATATCCCTTTTGCCCCCGTCGTCTAGCCAGGCCTAGGACACCGGCCTTTCACGCCGGCGACACGGGTTCGAATCCCGTCGGGGGCACCATCTAAAAATAAAAATTTCTATCGTTCTAAAATATATAATCCTTCAAAATTTTAGAAATATTTTAGATTCAGTTATTTTTTTAGGTATAAAATTTTACTTTTTTATATGCCTTATAGCACTTTCTTGCATTTTATACTTTATTACATCCTCTGTAGACCATTTTTTTATTATTTGGTTTATCTCCTCTTCTGTTAAAGATGGTTTATCATACATTCCCTTTTTTTCTCTTTGTCTTTGAGCTTCATAAAGAATTACCGCAGTAGCAACAGAAACATTTAAACTTTGAGCCATTCCATACATTGGGATAATTATTTTTTTGTCTGCATATTTTAAAACTTCTTCGCTAACTCCCTGTATTTCATTTCCAGCAACTATTAATGTAGGTTTTGTATAGTCTATAGACCTAAAATCTATACTATCTTCAGAAAGATAAGTAGCTAGAATTTGAAAACCTTCTTCTTTTTTTTGCTTAAAAAATTTATCTAGATCTTTGACTTCTGTATGTATTACCCATTTATGTGATCCCATCGTTATCTCTTCATTTATTAAATTTCCCTGACCTAAAAATCTGTAATAAAGATATAGAACTCCTGTTGCATCACATGTTCTTAATATTGCAGAAAAGTTATGCTGGTTTTTTACGTTGTCTGTAAATACTTGAAGGTCTTTTTGCCTTTTTTCTAAAACTTTTTTTATCTTTTTTAATCTTTTTTCTGTGATAAACACTTTAGCTTACCTCTTTGGGAAAAATTATTTCAAATATTGCTCCATCATTACTTGCAATGGCTCTTATTTTTCCTTTATGTTTTTCTATGATTTCTTTTGTTATGGTTAATCCTAAGCCGCTACCTTTTGGTTTATTTGAGTAATATGGGACAAATATTTTTTCTACTTCTTCTTCAGATATACCTTTTCCTGTATCTTTAAATATTATTTTAATGTAATTTTCAATATCCTTAACTTTAATATACATTTCTCCACCATCTTTTAGTATTTCTAAGCTATTTTGAATAATATTAGAAAAAGCCTGCCTTAAAAGTTTATAATCCGCTTTTATTGTAAGGTTTTCAGGAATACTAATGTGAATTTTGAACTTATCAGTTTGATAGCTTCTTTTTAATTCTTCAAAAAGGGCTTTTAGATTAAATTCTGTTATATCTAACGTATCATTCATAGCAAACTGACGAAAATCTTTAACAAGTTTTGATAAATGTTCTACTTCTGAATAAATTGCCTTTACTGATTTTTCTAAAATTTGAGGGAAATTTTCATTTTGTCTTTTATACTGCCTTTCTATTCTTTCTGCAGCAAGTTTTATCGGTGTTAATGGATTTTTTATTTCATGGGCTATTCTCTGGGCAATTTCTCTCCAGGTTCTTGCTTTTTCTGCTATGACAACATCTGTAATATCGTCAAAAACTAAAACTAAACCTTTTTCTGATATATTTGTTGCTTTTACAATAATTACCTTTCCTTTTATTTCTACAGTTTTTTCTGTATCAAGTTGGTTTGATGATATACCAAGTATATTTAGAAGATAAGATATATCTTTATTTTCAAGCTGGCTTCTTTTAATACCAAGAATATTTTCTGCAGCTTTATTGATTTTTTTTATTTTTCCTGTTTTATCAGAATATATAACCCCTGTTCTTGCATTTTCAAGAACTGCCTCTAAGTATTCCTGATTTATTTTTAATTCTTTGTTGCTTTTTTCAAGTTTTATATACAAATTTTTTAATTCTCTTACCATTTGATTAAACTCATTTATTAAAATTCCTATTTCATCTGAAGATTTTAGCTTTATATTTACATTTAAATTTCCTTTTGCTACTTCTTTTGAAGCTTCAACAAGTTTTTCTAAAGGGTAGGTTAAATTTCTAACTATGTATTGACCAAACCAAATAGCTGCTCCAATAACGAACATAGTTATAGTTAGCATAGTTACTATATAACTTACACGAACAGGTTTTTTATAATGTCTAAATTTAGAGTAAGCTTTTGTTATCTCTTCTATTTGTTTTTTCTTTTCTACAAATATTTCAGGAAGTCTTGCATCTAGTATTATGTATTTGTTTTCAGTTTCATCATATGTTATATATCTCAGGAATTTATCATTTATTACGGTAAATTCTTTTGAAAAATCCATATTTTTAAAACTTAAAGGTTTCCCATAGATTTTTTCTGGAATTTTGTTTTCATCTGTAAAAGTTATTGCTTTTAAATTAAAAATCTTTTTTACATTGTAAGGATTTACTTTTTCTTGTTTTAAAAGTTCTCCAGCGTATCTTATATATCTTTTATGTTGGTTTAGTGTGATATCTACTATTGTTTTTGCGCTTTTTAGAGCTTGTTCAACTTTGCCAGAAAACCAGAAATTTGTAGCATCAGATATTAAAGATATTGAAACTGTAGATATAATTATTGCTGGGAAGAAAATCATAGATATTAAAATAATAGAAAGCTTTACTCTTAACTTACCTTGAGTTTCTTTACTCTCAAAAAATAGTTTTATTAGATGCCTTAAAGATATAGCTAAAATTGTTAAGAAAAAAACAACATTTATATTTATAATTACAAGGAAAACATAAGGATTAAAAAATTCCTCTGCCCGAGAAATTTCTTTGTATATATAAAAATTTCCTACTGTAAATACAGTTAATACAATAGAAGCTATTATGATATTCCTTTGTCTTCTCTTTACCTCTTCATATTTTTGAAGTTTTTCTTTTTCCATTTTTACCAGCGGTTTTTATATTCTTCAGGAAGTTGTCTGTAAGACTCTCCTAGATATTCAACATCTTTTTCTTCATCAAGCCTTTTAGAAAATGGTTTTTCAAAAAGTTCTTCATAAGTATGTGCTACAAGCCCTGGAATTCTTCCTATTATGAAAAATCCTTTTCCTAGTCTCCAGTCAAAGCCCATTTCACTTGCTACAGCAGCAATTGCTCCATCAACATTCATAACCAATTTTTTACCTTTTTGTTTTTCTATTTCCTTTTCTATATCTTCTGCTAATTTACAATATTTACCGTAAAATCCAAGTTCTTTTGCAAAAGATAATATTTTTTTAGCCCTTGGGTCAAAATCTTTAAAAAATCTATGTCCAAATCCAGGAATTCTTTTTCCTTGGGATAGATATTCTTTAACTATTTTTTCTGCAGGCCTGTCTATATTTTCCTGAAGTAATTTCATTATATCCTCTAAAGCTCCTCCGTGAGCTGACCCAAAAGCAAGAATACCTGCTCCAACTCCTACATTTAAGGAATTTCCTCCACTTATTACTGCTCTTGCAGCAATTATAGATGGAGGAGCTATCGAATGCTCTATAGTTGCAACAAACATTACATCAAGCATTTTTCTTTCTTTTTCTGTAGGAAGTTCTCCTTTTAAAACAAGATAAATTGCTTCTGTAAATGTTAAATTTCCAATAAGTTCTTCTAATTCATATCCTCTAACAAGAGCTTTAGTTCCAATATGGGTGCTTATAGCTGTTCTCCACATTTTTTTGCTCAAATCTATTACCTCTTATGGAACTAAAGCTCTTGTTAGAGGATATGAATTAGAAGA
>QNYP01000016.1 GCA_003978675.1 Hydrogenothermus sp. | reverse complement strand
GATGGCAGAACAGTTTCCAGTATCATTTACCCCTGTAATATTAAAAACATTTATCAGGAAGACCATCTAAAACCAAAAATAGTAAAAGAAGGAATTTTCGTTGGAAGTGAAGCTCTTCAAAAAGCACCTAAAGTATATGGAATTCCAACAGGGGTAGAAGGATTAGACGATTTATTTTTTACAGTTGATACTGAGAACGGAAAAATCGTAAAAAAACCTTTAGGTGGTATCCCTGCATATGCAGTTTTTAATATTACAGGGGTAAATGATACTGGAAAATCATTGATGGCAGAACAGTTTACAGTAAAACAAGCTTCAGAAGGACACAAAGTTGTGTTCATTACAGTAGAAACACCTGCAAACTTCTTAGCATCTTCTCTCAAACTAAGAGCAACAGCAATGGGTTTAGAATTTGAAAAATTTGAAGACAATATCATAATAATAGATGCAGCTTCACATTCAACCTTAAGAGAAAACATACCAGATTTGCTTGCAACCTTAGCATATGCCATAAAAACTTATAAAGTAAAATTTACAGTTATAGATAGTATAACCGGTTTGTTTGAAAATAAAGAAATGCTTGCAAGGGGTGTTGTCAGAAGAGTTTATAACTTTCTTAAAAAGTGGTATCAAACAGCTCTATTAATATCACAAAAAAGAAGTGGACATGAAGATTTATCTTCTGAAGCAGCAGGAGGTTATGCAGTAGGACATATTGTTGATGGAACTATGGTCTTAGCAAAAGAAATTATAGATAGCCAGTTCAAAGCAAAAATGTATAAAAAAGAAATAGGTGAAATTGTCAGATTGTTCAGAATAGATGGTTGCAGAATGGCAGGACACGATACAAGGGTTCACTTTATGGAAATAACAGAAACTGGATTAGTTAGAATTTTGGAGCCTATCTCTAATAAATAAGTTTTGCAAATTTAATATTAATAGATATATTATTACTTAATGAAAAACCAACATGGAGGGGTAAAATGGTAATATTTTTAGCAGATGTTAAATTAAATGATGCTGATTTAGAAAATTTAGTATCTAGGGTATTTTTTAAATCTTTAGACTTACTTGGAGGGCTTCATAAACTTGCAGAATATAGAACATTAACTTGGTTGCCTTCATTGGCGAGAGCAGCTTTTGTTATTGTTTTAAGAGAAGAATACTTAAAAACAGAAGAAGAAATTGCAGAAATTGTAGGGCTTACTAAAAATACAGTTAGAAACATATTAAGAGCAGACCCAAATTTAGCATTATACAAAATTCAGCATATAGATGACTTAACTAAAGAAGAAAAGAAAGAACTTAGGGTTCATACTGCAGGAGGAATAGCAAAACTTGCATTTAAACTTGTAAAAGATGGACAGGAAGCACAGGTTTTACTTGAATTTTGTGCTAATTCTGGAGCACAGGTTGCTCAGGTTTGTGATGTTCCATGGGCTTATGCTGTTCTAAAAAGAATGAAAGGAGTTAAATATCCAATAGAAAACTCTGATGTTTTAGCAGACTTACTAAAAGGAATAGACATAAAAGGATTACCTGCTTCAGAAGTTGTTAGAGAAATTAATTATCCTGTAAAATCTCCTGCACAATTACTACACGAAATAAAGGAATACCTGCAAATGAAGGGAATTTCATAAGTATAACTTTTTTCCCTTTATATAATTTTCAACTTCAGGAAGGACTAGATACTTAATGCTCCTTCCTTCTTTTATTCTCTCTCTTATTTCTGTTGAGGAAATATCTATTTTCCTAGCTTCATATATATAAAAAGATGTTTCAGAAAAATTTATTTGATTATCCTTTTTTAGTTTCTTACTTGGGAAAAACTTCTTAACATAGTTTTCAATATTGATTATAGTATCATTTCCTCTTAATAAAACAATAAAATTAGTTAATTCCACAAGTTCTTTATAATTTTTCCATTTATGTAAAGATAGAAATGTATCTGTCCCTAATATAAAAAATAAATTGTCATAATTTTTCTTAAAATATTTAATCGTATCTATAGTGTATGATTTGCCACTTTTTTTTATTTCAAAATCATCTATAGAAAAATAAGGATTATCTTTTATAGCTAAATGAAGCATATTTTTTCTATCTTCAGGGGATGCAAAATGTCCATCTTTAAAAGGGGAAATATAGGCAGGTACAAAAACAACCTGCCTAAATCCAAAATACTCTCTTACATCTTCAGCAAGTCTTAAATGCCCTATATGGATAGGGTCAAAACTACCGCCGTATATCGCAATCATTATCTTTTACTTTTTATTAAAGGCATTACTGTAAATAAAACTGTTGAACCTCTTCTAACTTTTAATAAAACATCATCTCTACCAGATTTCTCTGCTTTTTTAACAAACTTCCAGAATTCTTCAGCAGATCTTACAGGGTGTTTATTCACACTCATGATAATATCTCCACTTCTAAGTCCTGCTTCATCTGCAGGAGAACCAAATTTCACCCCGTAAACTATAACTCCGTAAGGAACTTTAGGAAGTCTATACTTTTCAACAATTTGAGGGGTTATATCCCTAACTATAAGTCCATATTTAACTTCTAACTCTTGGAGATTACCTGTATCTATATCGTCATCCCAAGAACCAACGATAACCTCTATATCTTTCTTCTCCTTATCCCTAACAACAGTGATAACAACCTTTTTTCCAGGCATAGTTCTCATTATATATTTCTGTAAATCATTAGGGTCTTCTACCTTTTTTCCGTTAACAGCAATTATTATATCTCCAGCTTTTAATCCTGATTTTTCCGCAGGGGAGTTCTTCATAACTTGAGTAATTATTACACCATAGTTTAAGTCGAAATATTTTCCAAGTTCTGGAGTTAAAGGTTGGATAACAACTCCAAGTTTACCTCTATTAACTTTTCCATACTTTAGTATTTGCTCCATTATCCACTTTGCTTGATTTATAGGAACTGCGAAACCAAGTCCTTGTGCTCCTGCGATTATTGCAGTATTTATACCAATAACCTCTCCTTTTATGTTAACTAAAGGTCCTCCAGAATTTCCTGGATTTATTGCTGCATCTGTTTGGATAAATCCTTCTCCTGGATGCCCTTCTATAGCTCTATCTAAAGCAGATATTATTCCTTCCGTTACAGTCCATTTAAGTCCTAAAGGGCTACCAATAGCAATAACAGTCATGCCTGGTTTTAGCTTGTCAGAGTTTCCAAGCTTTAAAATGTGTTTTTCTGCATATTTTTCTATCCCATTTTTAAATGGCACAGCTATTACAGCAACGTCTGCAAGTTTATCTGTTCCTATTATTTTTGCGTCTAAAATTAATTTGTTTTTGAATTGCACTTTTATATTTGTTGCATTTTCAACAACGTGATTATTTGTAAGTAGATAAACTAGCTTTTTCTTCTTATCAATTTTCACTATAAAACCAGAACCAAGCCCTTCTTGTCTTTGCTTAAACTCCCTTTGATTAGGAATTCCAAAAAACTCAGAAAAAGGAGAACCTGCAAAAGGGTTAGGTATCTTCACTTCTCTTACTGTAAAAATAGTTGCAACTCCCGGAGCAACATTTTCAATAACCTTAATTCTTTCTTTTTCAATTTTTTCAAGTATTGAAGCAAATGAAATTGTTAAATAAGTAAGTAAGATAGTAAAAATAGTAAAGGTTTTTTTCATAAAATTTACCTCCTTTTTCTGAGTTTTTTGGAATTCCTAATCAAAGGGAGTTTAAGCAAAGACAAGAAGGGCTTGGTTCTGGTTTTATAGTGAAAATTGATAAGAAGAAAAAGC
>QNYP01000017.1 GCA_003978675.1 Hydrogenothermus sp. | reverse complement strand
AAACTTCCTTTACAAAGTCTAACCCAGCTAAAACAGCATTTTCTTTAGCAACTATAACTGCGGAAACTTCTTTATCTGTTTCTAGGTTATCTGTGGTTATATCACAGTATCCTATATCTTCTAAATATAATTTTACTACTAGAATGGAAGATATGGATAGGATTTTCTTAAGAAAAAAGCTTGAAGAATTTTATTTAGAAGATATAGGATACTGTGATATAACCACAGATAACCTAGAAACAGATAAAGAAGTTTCCGCAGTTATAGTTGCTAAAGAAAATGCTGTTTTAGCTGGGTTAGACTTTGTAAAGGAAGTTTTCTTTCTGGTAGATGATTCTTTAAATATAGAAAACTTAAAAAAAGACGGCGAAGAAGTAAAAAAAGGTGAAAAAGTATTTAAAATAGAAGGAAGTGGAAAATCTATACTAAAAGGGGAAAGACTAGCACTGAATATACTACAAAGGCTATCAGGAATTGCAACAAAAACAAGAAAATTTGTAAAAATTCTTGAAGGTTCAAAAATTAAATTACTGGATACTAGAAAAACAACTCCTGGATTTAGAGCGTTTGAAAAATACGCAGTTAGAGTTGGTGGGGGATATAACCATAGGTTTGCCCTTTATGATATGGTAATGATAAAAGATAATCATATAGTTCTTGCTGGGAGTGTAAAAGAAGCAGTTAGACAGATAAGAAAAAAAGTTTCTCCAATGGTAAAAATAGAGGTTGAGGTTTCTAATTTTTATCAGTTAGAAGAAGCAATAGAAGAAAATGTTGATATTATTATGCTGGATAATATGAGTTTAGAAGAAATAAAAAAAGCGACTGAAATAGTAAAATCTAAAAATACAAATATAAAAATAGAAGTTTCAGGTAATATCACAGAAGAAAAATTAGAAAAGATTAAAAATTTAAATATAGACTTTGTATCTTCTGGGGCATTGATACACTCAAGTAGATGGATAGATTTTAGTTTAAAGTTTGTAGAATAAAGGGAAAAAAGGAAAGGTAGAGCTATTTAGATGTAGCTCCTACCTTAAAGAGATTTTATAACTCTAGAGATTTTTCCTCAATTAATTTTTTAGCTCTTTCTTTAAATTCATCTATTGTAAATACACCCATATTTCCCTTTTTCTTAGTTCTAACTGATACAGTTCCAGTTTGCCACTCTTTATCACCAACAACTAGCATATAAGGTATTTTCTGAAGTTCTGCATCTCTAATTTTCTTATTCATTCTTTCGTTTCTTTCATCAACTTCAACTCTTAATCCTGCTTCTTTTAATTTTTGTTCTACTTCTTTTGCATAAGGTATATGTGCATCTGCTATTGGTATAATTCTAGCTTGAATTGGTGCAAGCCAAAGTGGTAAAAGCCCTGCATAGTGTTCTATTAAAACTCCGATAAATCTTTCTATCGAACCAAAAATAGCCCTATGTATCATATAAGGTCTATGTCTTTTATTGTCCTCTCCTATGTAATACATATCAAATCTTTCTGGTAGATTGAAATCAAACTGAATAGTTGAACACTGCCACATTCTACCAATAGCATCTTTTATTTTTACATCAATTTTAGGGCCGTAGAATGCTCCACCACCTTCATCTATATCATACTCAAGTCCTACTGATTCAATAGCCTTTCTTAATGCATTTGTTGCAACTTCCCACATTCTGTCATCGCCTACAGATTTTTCAGGTCTTGTTGATAAGAATACCTGAAATTCCTCAAATCCATACTTTTTAAGAGTTTCAATTGCAAACTCTAAAACTTTTCTAATTTCCTCATCTACCTGGTCTTCTCTACAAATTATATGTGCGTCGTCCTGAGTAAATCCTCTAACTCTCATAAGGCCGTGTAATACTCCACTTCTTTCGTATCTATAAACTGTTCCAAGTTCCGCAAGTTTTATAGGAAGTTCCTTATAAGACCTTTGTCTAGATTTATATATTTCTACATGGAAAGGACAGTTCATAGGTTTCACAAAATATCCTTCTTCTTCTATTTGCATTTCAGGGAACATGTTTTCTCTATAAAAATTTACGTGTCCAGAGGTTTGCCAAAGCCCCTCTTTCCCAACATGTGGTGTATAAACAAGCTGATAACCTCTTTTTATATGCTCATTTTTCCAGTCTGTTTCTATTTCATTTCTTATAATTGCTCCTTTTGGTAGCCATAAAGCAAGCCCACCACCAACATCTTCATCAATAATAAATAGCTCAAGCTCTTTTCCTATTTTTCTATGGTCTCTTTTCTTAGCTTCTTCAAGCATATTTAGATATTTCTTTAGCTCTTTTTCAGCCCAAAATGCAACTCCATAAACCCTTTGTAGCATCGGATTTCCTTCTTTCCCTTTCCAGTAAGCACCTGCAATGTTAAATAACTTAAACGCAAAAGGAGCATATCCAGTTGTAGGAATGTGAGGGCCTCTACAAAGGTCAACAAATTCTCCTTGCTTATAAACAGATATAGGCTCTCCTTCTGGGATATCGTGTTTTATAAGCTCAACTTTGTAAAACTCTTTTTTATCTTCAAAAAATTTAATTGCTTCTTCTCTAGGTAGTTCTTCTCTCACAATATCGTAATTTCTGCTTATAATTTCTTTCATTTTTTCTTCAATAATAGGTAAATCTTCCTCTGTTAATCTTTTTCCTTCAACTTCAACATCATAGAAGAAGCCTACTTCTGTTGTTGGACCTATCCCAAGATGAACATTTTTATCTCCGTAAAGCTCTTTTAAAGCCTGTGCCATTATATGAGCCAAAGAGTGTCTTAGTATTTCAAGGCTATCTTTGTCTTTTTTTGTTAAAAGTTTCAAATTTCCTGATTTTCTTATAGGTGTATGGACATCTATAATATCATCACCTAATTTTGCGCCAACAATCTCTTTTTCTTGTTTTTTTATTTTTTTGTGGTCTTCTTTGAGTGCTTCTATTATTTCCTTTAATGTAATTCCATCTTCAAATTCAAATTCTCCAATACCTTCTATATTTAATTTAATCATTAACTTTTACCTCTAAAAAATTTTTTAAACTAAATTATTATAGAAAAAATTTATCAAGCATTTCATATAAATTATTCTTTGCAACTGTAAAGTAGTAATCTTTTGATTGCATTTTTTCAGAAGATTGGATAAATTTACCTCCTTCTTTTAATTCATCTAAGGAATTTTCTATTAGCTTTTTTACACTTTCTTGAGATACTTCAAAATGAAACTGAAGTCCTAAAATCCTTTCATCTTCAGAAATAAATGCTTGATTGGGAGTAGTATCATTATAAAAAACCTTTTTAAAACCTGATGGTATATCAAAAGTATCTCCATGCCAGTGGAAAGCCATCACCTCATCAGGAAAATTTCCAAAAGTTTTTGTTTTCTTACCATCCTCAGTTAAATATATAGGAAACCAGCCTATTTCTTTTTCTTTATTTTTATAAACTTTTGCTCCTAAAACATCAGCTATTAACTGTGCTCCTAAACAAACACCTAAAACTTTTTTCCCTAACTTTATAGAATTTTCTATAAAAACTTTTTCTTTTTTTAAATAAGGAAATTTATCCTCATCATAAACACCCATAGGTCCTCCCATTACAACAAGAGCATCAAAAGATGAAAAATCTGGAAATGGTTCATTATTAAAAAACTCTAGTTTGGAGGCAATAATGAGAATTCATTTTTTTCAACATGTTCTATTTGAACCTCCTGTAAATATTGAGAACTGGGCTAAAGAGAGAAATATAAACTATTCATTTACTAGGTTTTTTAATAATGAACCATTTCCAGATTTTTCATCTTTTG
>QNYP01000018.1 GCA_003978675.1 Hydrogenothermus sp. | reverse complement strand
AGGTAAGTATAACAAGACCAATAGCAACTACAAAGAATAAAACTAGAAAATATAACAAATAAAGCATGTCTTAAGATAATAATGCTCTTCCTGCAAGAATAAAAACAGAAAAACCTAGAGATTACTTTCAAATCTTTGCTATTTCTGTTTTTATTCTTGCAGGAAGAGCATTATTATCTTTAGACATGCTTTATTTGTTATATTTTCTAGTTTTATTCTTTGTAGTTGCTATTGGTCTTGTTATACTTACCTTTTATTCACAAAACAGTAATATTGTTTTATCAAAACAGCAAACAAAGTCTCTTATATTTAAACTTTCTCTAATACCCATTTTAGCAATTCCATTTACTATTATTATATTCATAATTCTTCCAAGAACAGATTATCCATTATTTTCATTTTTAAATCAGCAAAAAACAGCAAAAACTGGATTTTCTTCAAATGTCGAAATAGGAAAAGTTTCATCTATACAAGAAACAAATGCTGTAGCTTTTAGATTTATAGCAAATAAACCTGTAAGCCAAGACATATACATAAGAGGTATTGTTTTAGACTATTTTGATGGCAAAAAATGGTCTAGGAAAAATAAAAGGGTTTTAAAAAAATTTATATCAAAAAAATCTTTAAAAAATACAGTAAGACAAACTATATTTTTAACTCCTTATGGAGAAAATTATCTATTTTCAATAAATTATCCAATCTATGTTAAAGGAATAAAACATAACTTTTATATAGATTATACTCTAGAAAGTGTAAAGCCAATAAAAAATGCTATGAAATATACAGTTTATTCATTAATTTCAGATAAAATCCCAGAAAAAAGTACAAATTTAGATAAATACTTACAAATACCAAAAAATACCTCTAAAGAGCTTATAGAGTTTGCAAAAAAATTAAAAGAGGGAAAATCGGATAGAGAGTTTATAGATTTTTTACAGGTTTATTTTAGTAAAAACTTCAAATATTCATTAGAAAATTTACCTATATCTAATAAGCCAGTAGAAGACTTTTTGTTTAGATATAAATATGGAAATTGTGAATATTTTGCTTCTGCAACTGCTTTACTGCTTCGCATTAATGGTATTCCTGCAAGGTTGGTTGCTGGGTATAGGGGAGTCTATTACAACAAGGTAGGAAATTATTACCTTGTTTTACAAAAAAACGCACATGTATGGGTGGAATATTATCAAAATGGTTTTTGGAATACTTTAGATACTACAGTAGGTACATCTTCTAACTTATTTATCAAAAAAGAATTACCTTTATTATTTAAAATTAAACTGTTTTTTGACACTGTCAATTATTACTACATTACATTTATAGTCAATTTTGATGCTTCTAAACAAATAAAGATTGCAAAAAATCTTGGAGAAACTTTTTTAAGTATAAAAACTTTCTTAGAAGAAAAATTAGTATTTATCGTTTTATCTGTATTAATAGGAATTTTAATCGTTATTTTAGTTAGAGAATTAAGAACTCCTCTTGAGAAAAAAGCATTATCCCAATTCTTAAAAACTTTAGAAAAAAAAGGCTATAAAAAATCCGATAATGAAGGATTAGAAGAGTTTGTCATAAAAATTGATAATGAGAGAGTAAAAAAAATTGCTTTCCAATGGGTAAAGGAATACGAAAAAAGGATTTTTAAAGACAAAAAATTTACCCTAAAAGATTATAAGTTATTGAAAAATATAAAAAATCTATTAAAATAGATTAGGCTTTTTTTTAATAATTCTCGGGGGAGGCCGATGAGGCTGAAAATTTGCATAGAGGCACCGATTGTGCCGATAGTTTATAGACATAGAGTTTTGTCTCTTATAAAAGAGGCATTAAAAAAGGCAGGTATTGAGGATAAAAAAGCATATTTTTGTTTTAATTTATCTTTGCCTACTAATAAAAATCCAAAAATTGCGGATATAACTATAGATGAAGAATACTCAATAAGAGATTTAGTTTTTAGATTAAAAAATAAAGAGATAGGGCTTTACATTTCTTCAACAGATAGAAATTTTATAAATGCTGTTATAGAGGGAATAAAAAAAATAAAAGTTTTTCACTTTAGTTCTGATAAAACTATGTTAGTTGATGGAAAAAAAATTTTTTGGAGAATAAAAAGTGTTGAAATAATTGAAGAAGAAAAAATACAAACAGAAGAGGTTCTATTTAAAACAAATTCTCCAATACTTCTTGAAAAAGATAAAAAACCGGTTTTATATAATGAGCCAATTTTTGAGAAGATTTTAAATGAAAATATTAAGCAGAGATTTCTAAATATTCTAAATAGAGAACCAAAAAAAGAAATAAAATTTCAACCAATATCAATGGGTAAAGTTGTTGTAAAACATACATTAAAATCTTTTAGAGAAAAAACTGGTAAACCTATAATGTATCTTACTGGAAATGCAGGAAGATTCAAATTAATAGGAGATACTGAAGACCTAGAAATAATTTACCAGACAGGTATAGGTCTTCGTACCAACCAAGGATTTGGAATGATTAACGTCTTAACTTAACTTATCTCTTTTTAAATCCTCTTCAATAAGTTTTCTACTTTTTTCTTCAATACTAGGTTGCTTCTTCCAAACATATCTTAAAGTTAACACATACCCAATAAAACATATAATATGGAATATTACTATAGGAGGAGATAAAAGCCCTTCATCTAAAATTAAACTTAGAATTTCAGATACTACAGCACCAAAAAATATAAATAAAAAAGTTATTCCATAAAATAATGTAACTTTTCGGTTTAAAGCATATTCTTCTTGCTGTTTTGCTATCATCTCTTCTTTTGTCATTACAACCACCCCTTTTTCTTAAATATATAAAGCGGAGTTATAGCAGACAATACCATTAAAATTAAAGCAAGTGGATAGCCATACTTCCAGCCAAGTTCCGGCATATACTGGAAATTCATTCCGTAAATTGCAGCAATTAAAGTTGGAGGCAAAAATATAACAGACATAAGAGTAAAAATTTTCATTACTTTATTCTGTTCTATGTTAAGTAGTCCCAAAAATGTGTTTTGCAGATAATCAAGTCTATCAAAATTAAAATTTGCATAATCTATTAGTGAGTTAACGTCTTTTATCATTATTCTAAATTCTTCTCTTAAAGGTTTTGGAACTTTATAACTTTTTAAAAGTGCAGAAAGTAATCTTTGCTTATCCATAAGGTTTTCCCTAATAGTCATATTGTAATCTTCATAGTAAGAAATAGACTCTAAAATCTGCTGGGTTATATCAATTCCTGTAAAGACTAATCTGCTTAATTTTGTTATTTCTTTTGTTATAAACTCTAAAGTATCTGCATCACTATCTATTCTTATATCTAAAATACTGGCAAGTATGTAGTATCCATCTTCAAAATGTCTTGGATTAGACATTATACGCTTTACAACTTCTGAAAAAGTTCTCAATTCTCTGTATCTAATCGTGATTAATGTATTTAAAGTTAATATGAAAGTAACTGTTTCATTTTTTACGCCTTCATCTTCGTGAACTAAAAAATAAGCGTTTATAGTAATTGTTTCTTCATCTTCCCAGTATCTTGAAGATATTTCAATTTCTTCCATTTCTTGTTTTGAAGGAAAGTGAATATTAAATGTGTTTTCTGTCCATTGCTTTTCATCTTCTGTAGGGGACATAAGGTCAATCCATAATATATTGTTCAGATTTATATCCTGCGGAATTTCTGTGATTATTCTTATATTAAAGCTTTCATCTTTTATATAAGAATAATCACAGAAATTCCGCAGGATATAAATCTGAACAATATATTATGGATTGACCTTATGTCCCCTACAGA
>QNYP01000012.1 GCA_003978675.1 Hydrogenothermus sp. | reverse complement strand
TATCCAAGAATAAAATCGAGGTTCTATCAGTAAAAGTAAGTAAAGAAAAAGGAATAACCATAGTTCTTCTTGACCCAACACAGACAAATAATGCTATAAACATACTAAGAAAAGAATTTCCACAACTTGAAATAATAGCTAATAATTCAGGAATTACTGCAAAATTTAAAGAATGGGAACTAAAAAGAATAAAATCTCAAACTATAAAACAAGCAATAGAAACTCTTAGAAACCGTATTGATGAGTTTGGAACTCTAAATCCAAATATTGCAAGAAAAGGAGAAGATAGAATCTTAGTTGAGCTTCCAGGAGTTGTTGACCCTGAAAGAGCAAAATCAATTATAGGACGAACTGCACAGCTTGAGATAAAAGAAGTTATAGATACTGCTTATTCTAAAGAAGAACTATTAAAAAAATATCCAGATGGTCTACCTGAAGGAACAGAAATTTTAGAAGGTGTAGAAAAGGAAGTAGATGGACAAAAAATAAAAGAATGGTTTTTAGTTAAAAAAACTCCAATTATTTCTGGAGAAATGCTTAAAGATGCTAGAGTTGGAATGGATAACAGAAATAAACCTGCAGTTAATTTTGAACTAACATCTGAAGGTGCAGAAAAGTTTGGAGAAGCAACAGCTAAAATGATAGGAAAGAGACTTGCAATAGTGCTTGATAATAAAGTAATGTCTGCACCGGTTGTTCGTTCTAGAATATCTTCAGCAGGACAGATAACTGGAGATTTTACAACACAAGAGGCTACAGACTTAGCAATAGTCCTGAGAGCAGGAGCTTTACCAGCACCAGTTTATATATTAGAAGAAAGGGTAATAGGACCTACATTAGGTAAAGAATCTATAGAAAAAACTGTTAAAGCAGGAATTTTTGCTTTAGCGTTAGTTGGACTATTTATGATATATAGATATGCAATTTCTGGATTTATCTCAGTTATGGCACTGCTTTTAAATGGACTATTCTTATGGGCAGCAATGGTTATTTTAGATGTAACATTAACACTTCCTGGAATTGCAGGTATTATTTTAAATATTGGTATGGCTGTTGATGCAAATGTAATTATATTTGAAAGAATAAAAGAAGAGCTTAGAAAAGGAATAACCCTTAGAGTTGCTGTTGAAGAAGGTTTTAAAAGGGCTTGGGATGCGATATTTGATGCTCAAATTACAACATTAATAGCGGCATTTGTTTTATTCCAGTTTGGAACAGGACCATTAAAAGGTTTTGCAGCAACTCTTTCAATTGGAACAGTAATTTCCATATTTACAGCATTGTTTGTAACAAAAGTATTTATTGACTTAATACTTGGTGGAAAAAAACAATTAAAATACGCATTCTAAAGGAGCTACAGAATGAGGCATTTTTTAAGCACTCCTCCAAATATAGACTTTTTGAAAATTAAAAAAATTGGATATATATCATCGGCAATTTTAGTAATTGCAAGTTTAGTCTTAATATTTGTAAAAGGATTCAATCTAGGACTTGATTTTACAGGAGGAACTTCTATTCAGGTTAAGTTCAAAGAGCACGTTAAAGTTTCACAGATAAAAAAGGCAGTAAAAACAGCAGGTATAAAAAATTTCCAGATACAGACAGTAGGTAAAGAAGGAAATGAGTTTGAGATTAGAGTTCCTGTAAAAGAAGGTAATTCTTCTGCTATATATACGAAAGTAAAAAAAGGATTAGAAGAATTTTTCAAAGGTAAGTATGAAATTAGAAAAGTAGAATATATTGGCTCAATAGTCGGAGAAGAACTTAGAAAAGCAAGTGTTTACTCAATTATTGCAGTTATGATAGCAATTTTAATCTATGTAGGTTATAGATTTGAGCCTGTATTTGCATTTGCAGCAATAATTCCTCTATTCCACGATGCAATTTTAACACTTGGATTTTTCTCATTAACAAATCAAGAAGTTAATTTATCAGTTATCGCAGCAATTTTAACAGTTTTAGGATACTCACTAAACGATACGATAATAATATTTGACAGAATAAGAGAAAATCTAAAGATTAGAGGAAAGAAAAACTTACTATCCCTAGTAAATCAAAGTATAAATGAAAACTTATCAAGAACAATTATAACCTCAGGAACTACTATTTTTTCGGTTTTAGCACTTTATTTGTTTGGGGGAGAATCCTTAAAAGGATTTTCTTTAGCACTGCTTATAGGTATTATTTTTGGAACATACTCATCTATTTATGTGGCAGCTCCATTAATTGTGGATTTAGAAAAATTCTTAAGAAAAAGGGCTTTACAAAAAATGGAAAAAGGAGAGTCTATAGCTTAATTACAAATCGTCTTCCTGTAGGAGCTTTGCTAAATTAATTTTGATATTATCAATAATTTCAAACTCATAATCAAAATCAACAATAATCCATGGCTCTCCTTTTTGAGCTATTTGTATTTTTTTTACATCTGTGAATATCCAGATTACCTTTTTTATTCCACTATCTAAAAGTCTTTCTGTTTTAAGAAGATAATATTCGCTTCCTAGTTCTGAAAGTTCAGCCTTTGTATCTACTTCTATTACTACTTCAGGAGGCACTTTCAAATATGTACCTTTTGGTTTTTTAAGTTTTTCTCTATTAATAACAGCTATATCTAAATTAAGCCATTTTTTTGAGCGAGAAGAAGTATAAAAGTATCCTACTTCATTAGATAAAACTTTATACTTTTTAGGTAAATTTTTAAACAAGAATTCCATAATAATAGAAATAATCCATGCCTGTAAATCACTACTTCCCATAACTGCCTCTGGTGGAATTTCTCCTGATAAAACCTTTTTATAATCTTTATAGTAAATTTTTTTATTGTCTAATATTTCATAAATTAGATACTCTGGAATTTTCTTTTGAGATTTCTTATTTGCTTTGCTTTTTTTCTTTTCCTCAACTATTGCTACCATAGTAATACCTACAAACTTTTTCTAATCTAAATTGTAGCACAAAGAAATTCTTTACCATTTATCACTTTCCTTTCTATTTTTCCTTCTTCTTCTAATTTTTCTATCTTTTTTAAAGTTTGCAAGGAAAATATACTTTCTACATCTTCTACAGTCAATGGTCTTTTCCTTAATGTGTTAATTATTTCAAGCTCTGTTAACTCAAATTCTGGGGTATATATACCTTTTCTTTCCACAACATTTACAGGTAAATGCTCTTTTTCAAAAATTTTTGCGAATTCATACAACTGTTCATTACTAACAGGAAAAACTCTATAAGCAGGAGGTCTATCTATTGTTCCTATGTCAATTCTGTCTGGATTTATTTCTTTTAATACTTTAGATAGTTTCTTTATTTCCTCCATATCATCATTTACAAATTTTACAATTAAAACTTCAATAATAAGTTCACCTTTAAATATTTTCCTAAAATTTTTAATTCCTTCAATAATTTGATTGATAGAGATATCTTTTAAAGGTTTATCTACTTTTCTAAAAATCTCTTCGCTAACTGCATCAAGAGAAAGTTTTACAGTGTCAAATTTTGTTAATGTTTTTTGTATGTTTTCTTTGTATATAGTAGATGAGTTTGAAAGGATTAATGTTTTTGCATTTGTTTTTATATTATTTATCTCACTAATTAAGTCATCTAGCCTTGAATATAAAGTTGGTTCACCATTCGCAGTTATTGTTATATAATCTGGTTGCCTATTCTTTAAAAGAAAATCTTTTATCTCATTTACGATTTCTTCAGGATTTGGTTCTTTATAAATATCTATTTGGACCAGTTTATTCTAGAAGATTTGGTGTATCCTTAGGAGTAGATTTAAGTCCTGAAAAAAAAAGTTGTAATTTTGATTGTTTATATTGTGAACTTGGCAAAGGAAAAC
>QNYP01000013.1 GCA_003978675.1 Hydrogenothermus sp. | reverse complement strand
GAATATTTTAAGAAAGTTTAAAAAGAGTTTTCACGATTACATTACAGGATTAAAGCAAACTATTAGAGTAAGAGTATTTGGGAGATTGAAAAGTAGCCCTAACTCTGTCAGAATATATGGACAGATAGGGGTAGTAAGGTGTGGTGACCACCTATCAGGGATAAGGCTATCCTACGATAGCAACCTCCCTGAGAAGCCACCGACTTTAGTCGGTGTGTAGTTCACATTTTAAATTTAAAGGCTAACAGGAGTTGATAATGCTTCCTGAGAAATATATACCACGATACTCTGTAGAAGATTATAAACTCTGGCAAGGAGATTGGGAACTTATAGAAGGTATTCCTTTTGCTATGGCACCTTCTCCCTTTGGTAAGCATCAAAAGATATCTGCTAGGATTTCTCAACAATTATTAAATGAATTAGATAAATGTAAACAATCAAATATTGATGTCTATGTAGAACTTGACTGGATAATTGATGAAAAAACTGTCGTTAGACCAGATATATCTATTACGTGTGAAAAAGTGGAAGATTACATAAAATCATCACCTAAAGTAGTTTTTGAGGTGGTTTCAAAATCTACTGCCATAAAAGATGAAGAAATAAAGTTTCATCTTTATGAAAAAGAAAAGGTTGAGTATTACATCTTAGTTTATCCAGATATAGAAAAAGTTAGAGGATTTAGACTTGTTAATGGTAAGTATGACAAATTTTTTGATGATGAAAAGGGAATTTTAAACATAAATATATGCGGTTGCTCTGTTAAAATAGATGTAGCTAAATTTTTTATATAGAGATTTAAAGGTTTTGTGGAAAATTTAAACTGGAAAGAAATACTATCTCATATAAAACACTATAAGAAACAATTAATTCTAGGTAATGTATTTGCGATACTAGCAACAATAATTAATATTCCTATTCCTCTATTTTTACCTCTTTTAGTTGATGAAGTTTTACTTGGTAAAGAAGGTATTTTTATTAATACTTATAGAGCATTATTTGGAGAAGGTCATGCTGTAATATATGTTTTAGTAGCTTTGTTTTTAGCTGTATTTTTCAGAGGACTTCATTTTATTTTTTATGCCTATCAAGTAAAAATTTTTACAACTATTTCCAAAGAAATAACTTATAAAATACAAGAAAAACTTTTAAAACATCTATCAAAAGTTTCTATGTCTGAATTTGAAACAGAAGGTAGTGGTAAAATTGCCTCAAAATTAATTACAGATATAAACACAATTGATGATTTTTTAGGAAAAAGTATTAGTAGATTTTTAGTATCTTTACTCACTATAATTGGAGTTGCAATTGTTTTAATCAGTATAAACTGGAAACTTGGTCTGTTTATTGTTTTACTTAATCCTGTTGTTATATATTTTACAACAGTAGTAGGAAAAAAAGTTGGAAAATTAAAAAGAAAAGAAAATAAAGCTATAGAAGTTTTTCAGGAAGCACTTATAGAAACTTTAGACTTATTTTGGCAAATCAGAGCATCAAACAGAGAAAAGTTTTTTTTGTCTAATCTTATAAAAGAAGCCAAGAAAGTAAAAGAAACATCTACAGAGTTTAGCTGGAAATCTGATAGTGCAGTTAGATTATCTGCTTTAATTTTTTTAATTGGATATGAATGTTTTAGGGCTGTTGCTATCTTATTTGTTGCTTTTTCAGATTTAAGTATTGGTATGATGTTTGCAACTTTTAGTTATCTTTGGGTTATGATGACACCTGTTCAGGATATTTTGTCTATACAATATGCTTTTCATTCTGCAAATAACGCATTAATGAGAATAAATGAGGTATTAAACTTAAAAGTAGAACCTGATTATAAACAAGAAAAAAATCCATTTGAAAATAATAAAACTGTTTCTGTGAGTTTGAAAAATGTGTGGTTTTCTTATGATGGGAAAGATTTTGTTCTAAAAGATATAAACATGTATTTTCCAAAAGGTAAAAAGATTGCTATAGTAGGAGCTTCTGGAAGTGGGAAAACTACTGTTGCAAACATTATTGTAGGATTTTATCCTGTAAACAAAGGAAATGTTTTGTATGATAATATATCTGTCAGGAATATAGGTTTACCTGTTGTTAGAGAAAATGTATATCTAGTTTTACAAAACCCACAGATATTTAATAATACAATCAGATTTAATTTAACATTAGGCAGAAATATTCCTGAAGAAGAAATATGGAAAGCCCTAGAAATTGCAGTTTTAAAAGAAGTAGTAGAAAAACTACCTGATAAACTTGATACTATTGTTGGTAAAAATGGAATAAAACTATCTGGAGGACAAAGGCAAAGGCTTGCAATTGCTAGAATGATACTTGCAAAACCTAAAGTTGTTATATTAGATGAGTCAACTTCTGCTTTAGACTACATTACAGAAAATAAATTAATGGAAAATTTAAACGAATTTTTAAAAGATAAAACAACAATAATAATTGCCCACAGACTTTCTACAGTAAAAGAAGCAGATTATATTTATGTTTTAGAAAATGGAAAAGTAATAGAAGAAGGAAACCATGAGGAGTTGTTAGAAAAAGAAGGTATATACAGCAATTATATTAAGAACTTTTCTCACTAAAAATCTTTGCTACTGCTTCTTTCAAAGTGGAAACTTTTACAAAGCTTGATTTGTCTTCTTCAACAGACTTTGGAATAACTAGCTTTTTTACTTTAAACTTTTCACATTCTTTTATTCTTAAATCTGTGTAATAAACAGAGCGAACCTCACCTGTAAGACCAAGCTCACCAAATGATGCAATATTATCTACAGGTTTATCGTAAAATGAAGAAATAATAGCTAATGCCAATGGTAAATCTACTGCTGGCTCTTTGATTTGCATACCTCCAACTACATTTACAAAAATATCCCTATCTTTTAGAAATATATTTAGTTCCTTTTCCAATATTGCAGTTATTATTGAAAGCTTATTTATATCTATTCCTTGGGCTTTTCTTTGTGGAACTGCATAAACAGTTTTTGAAACTAAAGCCTGTATTTCCACTAAAACAGGTTTTGAACCTTCTGTATATGGAAAAATTATACTTCCAGATTTTCCTTGAGGCTTTTCTGATAAAAAGAAAGATGAAGGGTCTTTTACTTCCTGCAGTCCTTTTGAGGTCATATTAAAAACTGCAATTTCTCCTGCAGAGCCAAACCTGTTTTTAACGATTTTCAAAACTCTGTAGGCATTTCCTCTTTCGCCTTCAAAATGTGCTACTGTATCAACAATATGCTCTAAAACTTTTGGACCTGCTATATTTCCTTCTTTTGTTACCTGTCCAATTAAAATTACTGGAATATTTTTTTGTTTTGCTACTTCTGTTAATCTTGCTGAAACTTCTCTAACCTGTGATATTGAACCTGCAGAACTTTCAAGCTCAGATGAATATACAGTTTGAACTGAATCTAAAATAATAAAATCGGGATTTAACTGCTCTACATTGTTTAAAACATTTTCAAGGTTAGTATCTGCAAGAATAAATATATTTTCAGAAATTGCATTAATTCTTTTTCCTCTTATATAAACCTGACTTGATGATTCCTCACCTGTTATGTATAAAACTTTACTTCCTTGTTTTGCTATCTGGTATGCAACCTGTAAAAGAAGTGTTGATTTACCAATTCCAGGCTCACCAGAAAGTAAAATAACCTGTCCCTTTACAATTCCACCACCAAGAGCTTCATCTAAAGTTGAAATATTTGTTTTTATTCTTTCCAGTAAAGTTTCTTCCAAAGTTTGCGATAAAGAAACAGCCTTTGCAGTATCCCCAACAGAAAAGGATTTTCTTCTATTAAAGTTTTCCTCTTTTTCTTCAACAATACTTCCCCAACTTCCACAAGC
>QNYP01000014.1 GCA_003978675.1 Hydrogenothermus sp. | reverse complement strand
GTGTTTATATCATAAATAGCCCATTTTACTTTCTGCATAGCTATACTTTTAGATGGGAAATTTTCTATTTTTTCTTCACTTGCAATAACAAAATTTTTGAGCTTTTTCTAAAAGAAGGAGCTTTAAAAAAAGAAAGTAATTATATAATTGCAAGTGAAGAAAAAATAGAAAATTTCCCATCTAAAAGTATAGCTATGCAGAAAGTAAAATGGGCTATTTATGATATAAACACAGGTAAAAGAGTATCCAACTTTTTTGACTGGATAGCACCTCAAGGTCTGGTAAAAGGTCAATCTCAATATTTTAGAGCTACGATAGATAAAAAAGATGCTGTATTTACTTTACAAGGACAAAAAACAAAGTGGTTTAGAAAAATAAGAGAAAGAGGAGCTATAACAGGGGAAAGTAAATACTTCTGGGCTAAGGAAAAAAAGCATTATGCCTTATACAACATAGAAACTGGAGAAAAATTAACGCCTGAATTTAAATCTTCTGTGTTGGCCGGTGCAGTTATTGGAGACACTGAAAATCTAGTATATGGAAGCTTCGGAAATGATATATTTTTCGTATATGATATAAAGATTAAAAAGGTTGTATCAAAAGAATTTGAAGAGGAAGATTTAGTTAACTTTTTAAAGAAAGGGCTTTCTATACAAGAAGTAGTAAACAATTTATGATTATTACTATAGATTTAAGAGCAATTTGTGTTATTTTTATTAGAAAATAAATTTTCAAGGAGGCTAAAATGGCTGAAGGTGTGAAAATAGATAGAGAAAAAGTTGAAGAAGTTTTAGAAAGTATAAGACCTGCTTTAAGATTTGATGGTGGTGATGTTGAGCTTGTAGACATTGGAGAAGATGGAACTGTTTATGTAAGACTAATGGGTGCTTGTTCTGGTTGTTCTATGTCTTTATTAACTTTAAAAGGTGGAATTGAACAAAGGCTAAAACAGGCTATTCCTGAAGTTAAAGAGGTTGTAGCTGTAAACCTAGATCAACCTATGTTTTAAAATGGAAGGGGATTTATTCCCCTTTTATAGTTTTTATTGTTCTTAAGAAAAATTGTCTTAATTTTTCTCTTGAGACCTTTATTTTTTCCCACAGTGTATTTACATCCTTATTAAACGAAACTGCGACTCTGTAAAAATTCTTTGAACTCCTTGAAATTCTTGATATTCCTGTTCCTTTTATCATACGAAATCTTGTTTCTACTTCTCTTAAAAAAACGTAATCATCTAGTATAGAAACGTTGTTTTGAACCAAAATTTCCAAAATACTTGTTTCTTTAATTTTGTTTTTTAGACAAAAAAGCTGAACTGCAAACTCCACATCTGCAAGTCCACCATATCCTAGCTTTATATCTATCTCATCTGGTTTTTCATTGGTAAAGCCTTCTAGTCTAAATCTCATTTCTGCTACTTCTTCAATGAATTTTTCTGTAATTGGTTTTGAGTATAGAAAGTTTTCTATAATTTTTGAAAATTCTTCTTTTGTTTTTACATCTCCTGTAATGTGTCTTGCCTTTGTCCAAGCTAACCTTTCCCAACTTCTTGCTTCATTTTGAAAATATTTTTCATAAAAACTTATTGATGGAGCAAGCTCTCCTGCCTTTCCATATGGTCTAAGTCTTAAATCTATTTGGTATAAAATCCCTTCTTTTGTGTATTTTGTAAGGTCTTTTATTATACTTACTGGCACATTTTGGTATTGGTTCTTATTTCTCAAACTGTCAAACACAAAAATTAGGTCTAAATCAGAACCTATATTCATTTCTTTACTTCCTAGCTTTCCTAAAGAAAAAATACAAAGTCCTTGAGAATCATATCTAGAATATATTTTTTTAATTATAAAATCTGCCAAATTTGTTAAAACTTTGTTTAGTTTTTTTAACCTTTTTAAACTATCTTGTTTATCTATATTAGACAAATACTCAATAGATGCTGTAATTTCTACTAAATTTTTAAGTTTATTTAGTTTTGTAATAAAATCTTGTTCTTGTATAAGGTTTAACTCTTTTTCAAAATCTTCTTCTGTTTCAAGGGCTTTATTTAGTGAGCTAAAAACAAAGTCTATTAGACTTGGATCTTTTGCCATTAGTGAAGAAATGTAATCTGAAACTTCTACAACTTTTAAAATAAAGTTTGCAAGATTTTCATTTTGCTTTAGTGAAGATGCAAAAAGTGGAAGGAGTTTTCCTTTTATTAGAATATTATTTAAATTTAATAAGAAATCTTCTTTGTCTGGGAACTGTTTTAATTTTTCTTCTAATTTCGGTAGAAACTCAAATAAAATTTCTTTTTCTTCATTTGTTAAATATACAAATTCTTTGCTTAAAAATATATCCTTTATTCTATCTAACACCCATTCTGACTTTTTACAACCGATACTATTTAAATAACTTATTGCTTCTTCTTGATTATGTTTTGTAAAAATGTATTTTTGAAGTGGTGAAAGTTCCTTTGCTTCTCCAATTTGAAGTGAGTTAAATACCTGGCTTATATTTTTTCTATGGTTTTCAAAATCTTCCAAAAATTTATCAACAGAGGAATATCCCATTTTTTTTGCATAATCTTCTGCTTTTTGATACTTAAAGACCTGTGTTTGAATACAATTTTCTACCTGAATAATATGTTCTAATTTTCTTAAAAATAGGTATCCATTTTTAAGTTTTTCTGCTTCTTCTTCAGATATTATTTTCTCATTTTGAAGCTTTTGTATAGATTTGTATGTGCTTCTTTCTCTTAAATTACTATTTTTTCCTCCATATACGAGTTGTAAAATCTGAGCTGTAAATTCAACTTCTCTAATTCCTCCATCACAAGTTTTTATGTTTATTTCCTTACCTATAGATTGTTTTGCATCTTGCTCTATTAATTTTTTCATTTCAACAATTTCTTTCAGTTCTTCCTTTGTAATGGTTTTCCTGTAAACAAATGGAGTTATCATCTTTATAAACTCATCTGAAACTTCTTTATCTCCTGCACTATGCCTTGCTTTTATAAGCATATGCCTTTCCCAAACCCTGCCAGTAGTCCAGTAGTAAACTTCTAAAGCCGGCAAAGAATAGGAAATAAATCCACTTCTACCATTTGGACGAAGGTCTAAATCTACAATCCAACTTTGCCCTTCTATATTTTTCTTTGATAGATAATTTGTAAGTTTTGTAAACATATATGAAAAGAACTCTCTGTTTGAAGCTCCTTTATCTGTTTTACCTTCTTCTGAATAAATATACATAACATCTATATCAGAATAATAATTGAGCTCTAATCCTCCAAGTTTACCTAGAGCTATTATACTAGCCTTTGCCTCTTCTCCATTTTCATTTTTGGGAATTCCATACCTTTTTTTTGTTTCTTCAAAGGCTTTATTAAAAGCAACCTCAATTGTTGCATCTGCAAGGTACGAATACTCTTCCATTAGCTCTGGCAAAGAATTTTTACTGTATATATCTTTAGATAAAATTCTTCCAAAATGTAGCATTTTAAATTTTGTTAATTCCTGTATGAAGGTATGTTCTGGCAAACTTATGTCTATTTTTGATTTTGTTTTTTCTAGTAGTTTTTCCTTCCCAAAAAGAGGTTTATCTAGATTTTCATAGAAGTAAAAAAGTCTTTTTTCATCTCTAAATACAAAATCACATAAACATTTGCTATAAAAACAAAGTTTATATAGGAACTCTTTTTGCTCATTTGTTAGAGAATTTAAAAAATCCTTTTTAAAAAGCTCAAACTTATTCATAATAAAAAGCCTTATATTTTGGTTTTTTATTATGAATAAGTTTGAGCTTTTTAAAAAGGATTTTTTAAATTCTCTAACAAATGAGCAAAAAGAGTTCCTATATAAACTTTGTTTTTATAGCAA
>QNYP01000015.1 GCA_003978675.1 Hydrogenothermus sp. | reverse complement strand
AATTCTCTGCAACTTCTAAACCATAAGAAAAATAACCAGATGCTACCCAGACAGGATTTTTAAATTTTATTCCAAAAAGTTCATAAAAAAGGAGAAAAATTGTCTGCAGTAAATCCTTTAGATAATCCACTTTCTTATGAACTTTTTGGAATAAAATTTAAAAATCCTGTCTGGGTAGCATCTGGTTGTTTTTCTTATGGTTTAGAAGTTGCAGAGAATTTATATGATATATCTAAATTAGGCGCCGTCGTTGTAAAAGGATTATCTTATAAGCCAAGAACAGGAAATCCACCTCAAAGAATTGTAGAAACCCCTGCAGGAATGCTTAACTCTATTGGTCTTCAAAATCCGGGAGTTGAATATTTTATAAATGAGATATTACCAAAATTAAGAAATTATGACACAGTTATTGTTGCTAATGTATTTGGTGAAGATGAAGATGAATATTTAAAAGTTGCCACAGTATTAGATAAAGCTGAAGGAGTTCATGCATTAGAGCTTAATGTATCTTGTCCAAATGTAAAAAAAGGTGGAATTGCTTTTGGTTCTGACCCTGAAACTCTTTATAATTTAGTTTATAAATTAAAGCAAACTACAGATAAACCTCTTTTAGTAAAACTCAGTCCAAATGTAACGGATATTACAGAAACAGCTTCAGCATGTATTGAAGCAAAAGCAGATGGGCTTGTATTAATTAATACTCTACTTGGAATGGCTATAGATGTGAATAAAGAAGAACCAATACTAGCAACTAAAACAGGTGGATTATCTGGACCTGCAATACTTCCTATTGCTGTTAGAATGATTTATCAAGTTTATGAAAAGTTTAGGACAACTGTTCCAATAATTGGTGTTGGTGGAATTACAACAACTGAAGATGCTCTCCAACATATTTTAGCTGGAGCTGTAGCAGTTCAAATTGGAACAGCAAATTTTTATGACCCTTATTCTCCACTAAAAGTTATAGATGGACTGGAAAAACATTTAAAATCTAAAAATTATGAGCATATTTTACAATTAGTAGGAAAAGCTCATAAATTGAAGCTTAGTTAGAATCTTTATTTTGGTTTTGCTCTTTTAATATTTTATAAGCTTCCTGTGCGGCTTTAGTTTCTGCTTCTTTTTTAGATTTTCCTTTCCCTGTTGTTTTTACAAAGTTATCAACTGTGCACTGAATTGTGAATTCTTTATTATGTTCTGGTCCTTCTTCATGTATTAATTTATATTTAGGAACAGTTTTGAATTTTTTTTGGGTATATACCTGTAGTATAGATTTGTAATCTTGGGGAATATCATCATTTTTTATACACTGTATCATATAATCCTTAAAGTGTTTATTAAAAACTTCTCTAGCAGGAGATATAGAAAAATCACTATCCATATAAATAGCTCCAAAAACCGCTTCAAATACATCGCAAAGTAGAGTTTCCCTTTCCATACCCTTTTGAGCTTTTTCTCCTCGACTTAAAAGGACTAACTCATTTAGTCCAAGTTTTCTTGCTAATCTAGCAAGATAGCTTTCACTGACTACTGCAGAGCGAATTTTTGATAATTCTCCTTCTTTTGCATTAGGAAAGGTTTTTATAAGAATTTCACTGACAATAAGACCTATTACTGCATCTCCTAGAAATTCTAAAACTTCATAGTCTTGAATTTTTTCTTTGTATTCTGCAACAAAAGAGCTGTGGGTAATTGCTGCTAGAGGGATGTATTTATTTCTAAATTTATATCCTAGCTTTTCTTCTAGTTTTTTTATACGATTTTCAAAATCTTTAGTAATTTTGTAATTACTCTTCATAAGCTTTAAATGCTAAACAAGCGTTTGTTCCTCCAAAACCAAATGAGTTTGATATTGCAACTTTAACAGGATATTCTATAGCTTTATTTGGAACATAGTCTAAATCACAATCTGGGTCAGGATTTTCATAGTTTATAGTAGGAGGAATTATCCCGTTTTTTATCGTTAATGCAGTTGCTACCGCTTCTACTGCTCCAGCAGCACCAAGTAAGTGTCCTATCATAGATTTGTTAGAAGAAACCTTTAGTTTATAGGCATGTTCTTTAAATACTTCTTTTAATGCTAGTGTTTCAACTTTGTCATTTAAAGGAGTAGAAGTTCCATGGGCATTTACGTAATCTACTTCTTCAGGGTTTATTTTTGCATCGTTTAAAGCCATATTAATAACTCTTTTTGCTCCATCTGCATCTGCACATGGGGCAGTTATATGGTAAGCATCACCAGTTAATCCATATCCAACTACTTCTGCATATATTTTTGCGCCTCTTTTCTTTGCATGTTCTAATTCTTCTAAAATAAGAATTCCGGCACCTTCTCCCATTACGAAACCATTTCTTTCTGCATCAAAAGGTCTTGACGCTTTTTGAGGTTCATCGTTTCTTGTAGATAGAGCCTTCATATTTGCAAATCCAGCAATACCGAGAGGTGTGATAGCTGACTCAGTTCCTCCAGCTATCATAATATCTGCATCGCCACGTTGGATAATTTTAAAAGCATCTCCAATTGAATGTGTTCCTGTTGCACATGCAGTTACTACACAGGTATTTGGACCTTTAAATCCAAACTCTATAGAGATATAACCAGATGCCATATTAGAAATACCAGAAGGTATAAAGAAAGGAGATACCCTTCTAGCTCCTTTTTCAAGGAGAAGGGTCTGTTGGTCTTCAATATCCCTGAGGCCGCCAATACCGGTTCCAACTATAACACCTGCTCTTGTTAAGTCAATTTTATCAAGTTCTAAACCTGAGTCAGCTATTGCTTCTTTCGCAGCAACAACTGCAAATTTAACAAAATCACTCATTCTTTTAGCATCTTTTTTATCTAAGTATTTTGTATAATCAATATTTTTGACTTCACCAGCAATAACTACTGGTAGTTTATATGCATATGGATCAAATCTTTTTATTACATCTATGCCACTAACACCATTTATTAAATTATTCCAAAAATCATTAACATTATTACCTATAGGTGTTACAGCTCCTAAACCGGTAATGACGACCCTTCTCATTTTAAATCTCCAGATTATCCTTGTTTTTGTTTAATGTAGTCTAAAACATCTTGAACAGTAGATATTTTTTCTGCATCTTCATCAGGAATTTCAACACCGAATTCTTCTTCAAAAGCCATTATAAGCTCAACAACATCTAAAGAATCAGCTCCTAAATCATCTACAAACTTAGATTCAGGTTTAATCTGGTCAACAGAAATTCCAAGCTGATCAGCTATAATTTCTTTTACTCTTTCTTCAATATTATTTGCCATCTTTTACCTCCAATAAAATTATTTTTTTTAATACATGCCACCATTTATATGAATAGTTTCACCGGTTATATAACTTGCTAAGTCTGAAGCTAAAAATAACACTGCATTAGCAACGTCTTCAGGCTTGCCAAATTTTTTCATAGGTATCTGCTGTAAATATTTTTCCTTTATATCTGCTGGAAGTTGTTCTGTCATATCTGTTTCGATAAATCCTGGTGCTACTGCATTTACATTTATATTTCTGGGAGCAAGCTCTTTTGCCAGAGATTTTGTAAATCCTATTAACCCTGCCTTTGTTGTTGAATAATTTACCTGTCCAGCATTTCCTATAAATCCAATTATTGAGGAAATATTTATAATTTTTCCATATTTTTTCTTAATCATTTTTTTTGCAAAGTATTGGGTAATTTTAAAAGTACCAGTAAGATTCACCTGTAATACTTCATTCCAGTCTTCTTCTTTCATTCTTATAAAAAGACCTGCATTATTTACGAGAATATCTGGTGTATCTATTTTTTCTTCTATTTCTTTTAACGCAGGTGTTATATCATCTTTTGAAAAGTCCAGTTCTATTCCATAAGCTTCTACATTAAACTCATTTCTTATATTTTGGGCTACTATTTCTGCTGTGTTTTTATTTCTTCCAGTTATTACTACAGTTGCTCCTCTTTTTGCAAATTCTACCGCTATGGTTTTACCTATACCTCTTGTTGAGCCTGTAATTATTACCTTTTTACCAGAAAAATCCAAAAAAACACCTCAGAAATAGTAGCCCAAAATATAAGAAATGAGTTTAATGTAGAAGCTTATGGAATAGAACTGGACTTTTCAAAAGATGATATAACACCTGCGTTAAAAGAAATAGAAGAAAAAATAGATACACCAGATATTCTCGTAAATAATGCAGGT
>QNYP01000145.1 GCA_003978675.1 Hydrogenothermus sp. | reverse complement strand
AACAACAACATCAATGATAGGAAGTATATTAGGTAAAACAGGATATGACCCTACTGTAGTTATTGGAGGAAAGCTTGCAAGCTATGGAAGTAATGCTAAACTTGGTAGAGGAGATTTTCTGGTTGCAGAAGCAGATGAAAGTGATGGCTCATTTTTAAAGCTATCTCCAACAATAGTTAGTATAAATAACATAGATTTAGAACATATAGGGTTTTATAAAAATCTAGATGATATAAAAAACGCATTTATAAACTTTGCAAATAAAGTTCCATTTTATGGAGCAGTTGCAGTTAATCTTGATGATAAAAATACAGCAGATATTATTCCTTATATTGAAAAAAAGGTTATCAAATTTGCAATAGAAAATAAAAATGCAGATATAGTTGCACATTCTCTAGAGCTAATAAATGGTAGGTATAAATTTAAAGTAAATGATTTTGGAGAAATACATTTATCAATTCCTGGAAAACATAATGTTTACAATGCACTTGCTTCAATATCAATAGCAACTGAGCTTAATATTCCTTTTTGTGTAATAAAAGAAACTTTAGAAAATTTCAAAAATGCAAATAGAAGGTTTGATATAAAACGAGAAAAGCCTTTTGTAGTTATAGATGACTATGCACATCATCCTTCTGAAATAAAAGCAACTATATCTTCAGCAAAGGAAATGTTTCCAAATAAAAAATTAATTACAGTTTTTCAACCTCATAGATACTCTAGAGTAAAAGCATTGTTTAAAGAGTTTGCAAATAGTTTTAATAATGCTGATGTAGTTTTGATTACAGAAATATATCCAGCTGGAGAAAAACCAATAGAAGGTATTACAGGAGAAAATTTAGCTAAAGAAATAGAGAAATACTCTAAAAAGCCTGTTTATTTTGCTAAATATCTGTCAGATACAGAAAGCATTATAAAAGATTTAGTGGATAAAAATTCAGTTGTGCTTATTATGGGGGCAGGAAATATTACACAACTTGCAGAGAGTCTTTCAAAGAATTAAAAAGGGGCTAAAAGCCCCTAAAATTTACGCTCCTTCTGGTCTTTTTACATCGTAAAGAATATCATCAGTTGGGTGTCTGTATAACGGCATATCTAAGCGTTTTTCATCTAAGTAGTGTCCTATAAATCCGATTGTTCTACCTAATACAAAGAATGCATTAAATGCTCCAGCATTGATAAGCTCATCTATTTCTTCGTCTTTGTATCCTAATGCTCTGAACATATCTACAAGTAAAACGCCAATTGTTCCGTCAACATTTAAGATTAGGTTTTCTTTCTTAGAAGTTGTAACCTTTTCTACTTCAAGAGCATAGTTTAGAAGCTCTGTGCTTGGGAAGTTTTCTTTAGCAAAGTTTTTAAGTAGTTCAACCCTTTTATCTGGGTTTTTAGTTGATTTAATTCTGTGTCCAATTCCAGGTATAGGTATTTTTTCAACATTCTTCATATATGCAACAAATTCATCTGGAGACATTCCTTTTTCTTTTGCCATTTTAAAGTATTTAGCAGCTCCGTCTATAGCACCACCAAATCTTGGTCCAATAGTTAATATACCTGTAACAATAGAAGACATTAAGTCTTTTCCAGCTCTTGCAGTAACTTTAGTGTTGTGAGCTCCTGAAACTGCTGGGCCATGGTCTGCAACAACTTTAATTACCATGTCTATAAATTTAGATGCCCATTCTGGAAATCTTTTCTTAAACCAGAGTAGTCCAATAACATCTGCAATTGAGTATCCTTTTTCAACTACTTCAGAAATTGGCACTCCACAGTAAGTAGCTTCTTCTCCTCTATCATCAGAAATAGTACAAATGAAGTTTGTAGGTCTTCTTACTTTCCCTGCTTTTACTGCTTTCGCGAAATCTTCTGGGATTGGTGGAACTTCTGGTTCTTGAATTTCTGTAATAACTCCTTTTGCATGAAGTTCTTCATAAACTCCTTTAATTAATTCTGGAAGTTCATTGAAAGATTTTGGTACATATGCTCCTGCCTGTCTTAATATTTCATTTTTAGCATCTGCTGTTTCTGTTTCTGCACCAGCTTTTGCACCAGCGTGTCCAAACTGAACTTCTCCACCAAAGTGTTTAGAAATTGTTCCTATACACCAAGCTATTACAGGTTTTGTTATTTTTCCTTCTTTTATAGCTTCTGCAACTTTTAACTCTAATGTTCCACCAACTTCTCCAAGTAAAACCATAAACTTAACTTGTGGATTTTTCTCATATCTAAGCATATGGTCTAAAAAGTCTGTTCCTGGGTATCTATCTCCACCAATTGCTATACCTTCTGCTATACCATCTGCATTTCTCGCTATTACATTAGAAAGCTCGTTAAATAATCCTCCAGACCTTGTAACAAGTCCTACAGAACCAGGTCTGTGAAGTTTAGATTTAACTATATTTTCTATTGTTCCACCTGTGTTCGCTATTCTAAATGCTCCTGGAGCAATTCCTCCAACTGTTGCAGGTCCAATAATCCACTTTCCAAGTTCTTTAGCTTTTATTCTCATAGTTCTAGCAAATCTTTCAGGAATACCTTCTGCGGTAATTGCAATTGTTCTAATAGAAGGTATTTCAAGAGCTTCCATAGTTACATTGTATGCAGTTCTAAATGAAGCAAAGTTTAATAATACATCTGCTTCTGGGAAATCTTTTGCAGCATCAGTTGTTGATTTATAAAGAGGAATCATTATTTCTTGCGTTCCGTAAAAAAACTTTTCAAATTTTCTATCTGTTGTTGGAGCAACTATTGCAACTACTGAAGGCTCTCTACCAACAACATAATCATAATCAAGCATTCTTTGAATAGCATTTCTGTTTAAGTTCCAGAATATTGCCTTTGTATTTTTGTCAAAAAGTAAATAATCAGGTTTGCTCATCTTAACCTCCTTTTAAGCAACTTTATTTTCATCTATAGCTTTTCTCACTATTTCTGTCATGTGAGTTTCAGGACCGTAAACTTCTATTGGAATACCAAGTTTTTCTGCAGCTTCTTTAATTCTTTTTAGACCTACTTCGTAATTTGGTCCACCTCTTCTTACATATACTTTTATTCCTATTTCTTTTAACTTATCTGCATATTCATTCATAGCATCTATAATTCCATCAAATGTTTTTGCTACATCTGTAAAGTTAGCAATTGCGCCACCAATTATAAGTATCTTGTCTCCTTGAGGATGTTTTTCTCTTGTCATAAGGTCGAAAACAGTTTTTACATATTCTCTTGTTTCTGTTCTAGATGGATTTCCTGAATATTCTCCGTAATTTGCAAGTTCTTTAACCGCTCCTAAGTCTGCAACTGTATCAGCATAAACAACAGATGCACCACCACCAGCAACAAGTGTCCATATTCTTCCTTTTGGATTTAAAATTGTAAGCTTTAAAGATGCTCCTGATTTTTCATCCATTTCTTTAATATATTTTTCCTCTGGACTTAACTCTCCACCAAAACCAGCTGGAAACTCAATATTTCCCCATTTTTTACCAGCTACAAATTGAGCTGTGTCATCAAGTCTTCCAACAAAATCTAATGGATAAATTTTGTTTCCAACCATAACAAGTGGGTTAATTTCAAGATATGCAAAATGTAAATCTCTAAAGAGTTTATAAAGTCTATAAACAAATTCTGCATAGTTTTCTTTATCTTTTATATCTGCTGGAACATTTTCTTTAATTATTTTTTTGATTTCTTCATCTGAAGCAGTTATAGGAATTTTAACCTCTACCACCTTGTCCCAGTTTTCTTCTACTTCTATACCGCCATGTGCAGACATATAAATAATGTCTTCATCTTCTCCAGTTGTTATTGCCACATAATATTCATCAGACTGGTAAAAGGTTCAACTAAAAAGTGTGTTAATTTCCCTTTTACACCGTTTATTTCAACTTCTTCAGTTGTTTTTTGTTTAATCCATTCTTTTGCATCTTCCCAAGAAACATCACCAGGTTTTTCTTTTTTGAAGAAAATAAGTCCTAATTTTCCTCTTTTACCAAAGAGCATGTCAGGTTTTGCAACAAGTGGAGTTTCCTTTACCCAAGGATTATCTTCAGGAACTTTATCAAGGTCTGTTTCAGGAGTAATTAAAACAGATTTAAAATCATACTCAAAGTCATTGCCAAAGTAATCCTCCCAATTTTGGGCAAGAATCCTTTTACCATCGTATTCTCTAATACCTCTTTGAGCCATTACTTTCCTCCTAAGAATTTGTATCAAACAATATAAGAAAATTAGGACTTATTTTCTTCAAAAAAGAAAAACCTGGTGATGTTTCTTGGGAAGATGCAAAAGAATGGATTAAACAAAAAACAACTGAAGAAGTTGAAATAAACGGTGTAAAAGGGAAATTAACACACTTTTTAGTTGAACCTTTT